>JADJTD010000014.1 GCA_016711345.1 Chloracidobacterium sp. | reverse complement strand
CGATAGGCTCGTCACACCGCCCACCACCTCCGTCTTCCCAATCACCTCCACTTCCCCTAACTAGTTTCCGCCGCGGTCACTTGGTCGTTACGCTTTTCACTACCTGGGCTTGACCTAAATGATCGTGAGACTCGTGTTCACCGTCTCCGACAACGTCGCCTCGTCCGCGGATCCATATCGCATCGTCCACACTTCTGTCCCGACTCTCCTGACTTGCCCGTGTCTGATGGTCGTACCGTCCACCATCACCCCTAAACGCCTCATTGTCCAACCGCCCGTTCGATAGCGTGTCCCCACAATCTGTCCAGCCGCGTCACGCCGCGGCGTTCGCACATTCTGGTTTTGCTCGCTCACCGTCCGCCCTGTGTCGCGCTCACCAACTGTCCCACTCGGTTGAACCCATACAGCACCGTCGTCACACTGTGGTTCCACCCGTGCGATAGGCTCGTCACACCGCCCACCACCTCCGTCTTCCCAATCACTCCAATTTCCAACCAGTTTCCTCGCCGCGTCACTCGTCGTTACGCTCTTCACCACCTGCGCTTGACCCAAAATGATCGCATACGTGTTCACCGTCTCCGACAACGTCGCCTGGTCCGCATCCATATCGGCAGTCCACACTTCTCGTCCTGACTCCATTTCGGTTCGTGTCCGATGTGTCATACCTGTCCACCATCACTCCCGTAAACGCCGCCTCATTGTCCAACCGCCCGTTCGATAGCGTGTCCCCCACAATCTGTCCAGCCGCGTCACGCCGCGGCGTTCGCACATCCTGGTTTTGCTCGCTCACCGTCCGCCCTGTCGCGCTCACCAACTCGTCCCAATTCGGTTGAACCCATACAGCACTGTCGTCACACTGTGGCTCCACCTGTGCGATAGGCTCGTCACACCGCCCACCACCTCCGTCTTCCCAATCACCTCCAATTTCAACCAGTTTCGCCGCGTCACTTCGTCGTTACGCTTTCACCACCTGCGCTTGACCCAAAATGATCGTGATACGTGTTCACCGTCTCCGACAACGTCGCTCCGTCCGCATCCATATCGCATGTCCACACTTCTCGTCCTGACTCCCATTTCGGTTCGTGTCCGATGTGTCATACCGTCCACCATCACTCCCGTAAACGCCGCCTCATTGTCCAACCGCCCGTTCGATAGCGTGTCCCCCTATATAATTGGTCCAGCCGCGTCACGCCGTCGGCGTTCGCACATTCTGGTTTTGCTTCGCTCACCGTCCGCCCTGTCGCGCTCACATTAAACTCCTGATCCCACTCGGTTGAACCCATACAGCACTGTCGTCACACTGTGGCTTCCACCCGTGCGATAGGCTCCGTCACACCGCCCACCACCTCCGTCTTCCCAATCACCTCCAAAATTTCCCTCCAACCAGTTTCGCCGCGTCACTCGTCGTTACGCTCTTCACCACCTGCGCTTGACCCAAAATGATCGTATTACGTGTTCACCGTCTCCGACAACGTCGCCTGGTCCGGCATCCATATCGTCCACACCCTCGTCCCTGACTCCCATTTCTGGTTCGTGTCCGATGTGTCATACCTGTCTACCATCACTCCTGTAAACGCCGTCCTCATTGTCCAACCGCCCGTTTTCGATAGCGTGTCCCCACCTGTCCAGCCGCGTCACGCCGCGGCGTTCGCACATTCTGGTTTTGCTTCGCTCACCGTCCGCCCTGTCGCGTCACTCAACTGTCCCACTCGGTTGAACCCATACAGCACTGTCGTCACACTGTGGCTCCCACCGTGCGATAGGGCGTCGTCACACTCGCCCACCACCTCCGTCTTCCCAATCACCTCCTACCTCTCAACCAGTTTCGCCGCGTCACTCGTCGTTACGCTCTTCACCACCTGCGCTTGACCCAAAATGATCGTGTGTTCACCGTCTCCGACAACGTCGCCTGGTCCGCATCCATATCGCACGTCCACACTTCCTCGTCCTGACTCCCCATTTCGGTTCGTGTCCGATGTGTCATACCCGTCCACCATCACTCCCGTAAACGCCGCCTCATTGTCCAACCGCCCGTTCGATAGCGTGTCCCCCACATCTGTCCAGCCGCGTCACGCCGCGGCGTTCGCACATTCTGGTTTTGCTCGCTCACCGTCCGCCCCGTCGCGCTCACCAACTGTCCCACTCGGTTGAACCCATACAGCACCGTCGTCACACTGTGGCTCCACCCGTGCGATAGGCTCGTCACACCGCCCACCACCTCCGTCTTCCCAATCACCTCCAATTTCCCCCAACCAGTTTCTGCCGCGTCACTCGTCGTTACGCTCTTCACCACCTGCGCTTGACCCAAAATGATCGCATACGTGTTCACCGTCTCCGACAACGTCGCCTGGTCCGCATCCATATCGTTACGTCCACACTTCCTCGTCCTGACTCCCATTTCGGTTCGTGTCCGATGTGTCATACCCGTCCACCATCACTCCCGTAAACGCCGCCTCATTGTCCAACCGCCCGTTCGATAGCGTGTCCCCACAATCTGTCCAGCCGCGTCACGCCGCGGCGTTCGCACATTCTGGTTTTGCTCGCTCACCGTCCGCCCTGTCGCGCTCACCAACTGTCCCACTCGGTTGAACCCATACAGCACTGTCGTCACACTGTGGCTCCACCCGTGCGATAGGCTCGTCACACCGCCCACCACCTCCGTCTTCCCAATCACCTCCAATTTCCCCAACCAGTTTCGCCGCGTCACTCGTCGTTACGCTCTTCACCACCTGCGCTTGACCCAAAATGATCGCATACGTGTTCACCGTCTCCGACAACGTCGCCTGGTCCGCATCCATATCGTACGTCCACACTTCCTCGTCCGGACTCTCGTTTCGGTTCGTGTCTGATGTGTCATACCCGTCCACCATCACTCCCGTAAACGCCGCCTCATTGTCCAACCGCCCGTTCGATAGCGTGTCCCCACAATCTGTCCAGCCGCGTCACGCCGCGGCGTTCGCACATTCTGGTTTTGCTCGCTCACCGTCCGCCCCGTCGCGCTCACCAACTGTCCCACTCGGTTGAACCCATACAGCACCGTCGTCACACTGTGGCTCCACCCGTGCGATAGGCTCGTCACACCGCCCACCACCTCCGTCTTCCCAATCACCTCCAATTTCCCCCCAACCAGTTTCGCCGCGTCACTCGTCGTTACGCTCTTCACCACCTGCGCTTGACCCAAAATGATCGCATACGTGTTCACCGTCTCCGACAACGTCGCCTGGTCCGCATCCATATCGTACGTCCACACTTCCTCGTCCCGACTCCCATTTCGGTTCGTGTCCGATGTGTCATACCCGTCCACCATCACTCCCGTAAACGCCGCCTCATTGTCCAACCGCCCGTTCGATAGCGTGTCCCCCACAATCTGTCCAGCCGCGTCACGCCGCGGCGTTCGCACATTCTGGTTTTGCTCGCTCACCGTCCGCCCCGTCGCGCTCACCAACTGTCCCACTCGGTTGAACCCATACAGCACCGTCGTCACACTGTGGCTCCACCCGTGCGATAGGCTCGTCACACCGCCCACCACCTCCGTCTTCCCAATCACCTCCAATTTCTTCCCAACCAGTTTCGCCGCGTCACTCGTCGTTACGCTCTTCACCACCTGCGCTTGACCCAGAATGATCGCATACGTGTTCACCGTCTCCGACAACGTCGCCTGGTCCGCATCCATATCGCACGTCCACACTTCCTCGTCCCGACTCCCATTTCGGTTCGTGTCCGATGTGTCATACCCGTCCACCATCACTCCCGTAAACGCCGCCTCATTGTCCAACCGCCCGTTCGATAGCGTGTCCCCACAATCTGTCCAGCCGCGTCACGCCGCGGCGTTCGCACATTCTGGTTTTGCTCGCTCACCGTCCGCCCCGTCGCGCTCACCAACTGTCCCACTCGGTTGAACCCATACAGCACCGTCGTCACACTGTGGCTCCACCCGTGCGATAGGCTCGTCACACCGCCCACCACCTCCGTCTTCCCAATCACCTCCAATTTCCCCCCCTTCCGTTTTGCCGCGTCACTCGTCGTTACGCTCTTCACCACCTGCGCTTGACCCAAAATGATCGCATACGTGTTCACCGTCTCCGACAACGTCGCCTGGTCCGCATCCATATCGTACGTCCACACTTCCTCGTCCCGACTCCCATTTCGGTTCGTGTCCGATGTGTCATACCCGTCCACCATCACTCCCGTAAACGCCGCCTCATTGTCCAACCGCCCGTTCGATAGCGTGTCCCCCACAATCTGTCCAGCCGCGTCACGCCGCGGCGTTCGCACATTCTGGTTTTGCTCGCTCACCGTCCGCCCCGTCGCGCTCACCAACTGTCCCACTCGGTTGAACCCATACAGCACCGTCGTCACACTGTGGCTCCACCCGTGCGATAGGCTCGTCACACCGCCCACCACCTCCGTCTTCCCAATCACCTCCAATTTCCCCCCCAACCAGTTTCGCCGCGTCACTCGTCGTTACGCTCTTCACCACCTGCGCTTGACCCAAAATGATCGCATACGTGTTCACTGTCTCGGACAACGTCGCCTGGTCCGCATCCATATCGTACGTCCACACTTCCTCGTCCCGACTCCCATTTCGGTTCGTGTCCGATGTGTCATACCCGTCCACCATCACTCCCGTAAACGCCGCCTCATTGTCCAACCGCCCGTTCGATAGCGTGTCCCCCACAATCTGTCCAGCCGCGTCACGCCGCGGCGTTCGCACATTCTGGTTTTGCTCGCTCACCGTCCGCCCCGTCGCGCTCACCAACTGTCCCACTCGGTTGAACCCATACAGCACCGTCGTCACACTGTGGCTCCACCCGTGCGATAGGCTCGTCACACCGCCCACCACCTCCGTCTTCCCAATCACCTCCAATTTCCCCCACACCAGTTTCGCCGCGTCACTCGTCGTTACACTCTTCACCACCTGCGCTTGACCCAAAATGATCGCATACGTGTTCACCGTCTCCGACAACGTCGCCTGGTCCGCATCCATATCGTCAGTCCACACTTCCTCGTCCCGACTCCCATTTCGGTTCGTGTCCGATGTCATACCCGTCCACCATCACTCCCGTAAACGCCGCCTCATTGTCCAACCGCCCGTTCGATAGCGTGTCCCCACAATCTGTCCAGCCGCGTCACGCCGCGGCGTTCGCACATTCTGGTTTTGCTCGCTCACCGTCCGCCCCGTCGCGCTCACCAACTGTCCCACTCGGTTGAACCCACACAGCACCGTCGTCACACTGTGGCTCCACTCGTGCGATAGGCTCGTCACACCGCCCACCACCTCCGTCTTCCCAATCACCTCCAATTTCCCCCCCCAACCAGTTTCGCCGCGTCACTCGTCGTTACGCTCTTCACCACCTGCGCTTGACCCAAAATGATCGCATACGTGTTCACCGTCTCCGACAACGTCGCCTGGTCCGCATCCATATCGTACGTCCACACTTCCTCGTCCCGACTCCCATTTCGGTTCGTGTCCGATGTGTCATACCCGTCCACCATCACTCCGTAAACGCCGCCTCATTGTCCAACCGCCCGTTCGATAGCGTGTCCCCACAATCTGTCCAGCCGCGTCACGCCGCGGCGTTCGCACATTCTGGTTTTGCTCGCTCACCGTCCGCCCCGTCGCGCTCACCAACTGTCCCACTCGGTTGAACCCATACAGCACCGTCGTCACACTGTGGGCTCCACCCGTGCGATAGGCTCGTCACACCGCCCACCACCTCCGTCTTCCCAATCACCTCCAATTTCCCCCCAACCAGTTTCGCCGCGTCACTCGTCGTTACGCTCTTCACCACCTGCGCTTGACCCAAAATGATCGCATACGTGTTCACCGTCTCCGACAACGTCGCCTGGTCCGCATCCATATCGTATGGTCCACACTTCCTCGTCCCGACTCCCATTTCGGTTCGTGTCCGATGTGTCATACCCGTCCACCATCACTCCCGTAAACGCCGCCTCATTGTCCAACCGCCCGTTCGATAGCGTGTCCCCCACAATCTGTCCAGCCGCGTCACGCCGCGGCGTTCGCACATTCTGGTTTTGCTCGCTCACCGTCCGCCCCGTCGCGCTCACCAACTGTCCCACTCGGTTGAACCCATACAGCACCGTCGTCACACTGTGGCTCCACCCGTGCGATAGGCCCGTCACACCGCCCACCACCTCCGTCTTCCCAATCACCTCCATTTCCCCCTAACCAGTTTCGCCGCGTCACTCGTCGTTACGCTCTTCACCACCTGCGCTTGACCCAAAATGATCGCATACGTGTTCACCGTCTCCGACAACGTCGCCTGGTCCGCATCCATATCGTACGTCCACACTTCCTCGTCCCGACTCCCATTTCGGTTCGTGTCCGATGTGTCATACCCGTCCACCATCACTCCCGTAAACGCCGCCTCATTGTCCAACCGCCCGTTCGATAGCGTGTCCCCCACCCGTGCGATAGGCTCGTCACACCGCCCACCACCTCCGTCTTCCCAATCACCTCCAATTTCCCCCCAACCAGTTTCGCCGCGTCACTCGTCGTTACACTCTTCACCACCTGCGCTTGACCCAAAATGATCGCATACGTGTTCACCGTCTCCGACAACGTCGCCTGGTCCGCATCCATATCGTAGCGTCCACACTTCCTCGTCCCGACTCCCATTTCGGTTCGTGTCCGATGTCATACCCGTCCACCATCACTCCCGTAAACGCCGCCTCATTGTCCAACCGCCTGTTCGATAGCGTGTCCCCCACAATCTGTCCAGCCGCGTCACGCCGCGGCGTTCGCACATTCTGGTTTTGCTCGCTCACCGTCCGCCCCGTCGCGCTCACTAACTGTCCCACTCCTTCGGTTGAACCCATACAGCACCGTCGTCACACTGTGGCTCCACCCGTGCGATAGGCTCGTCACACCGCCCACCACCTCCGTCTTCCCAATCACCTCCAATTCCTCAACCAGTTTCGCCGCGTCACTCGTCGTTACGCTCTTCACCACCTGCGCTTGACCCAAAATGATCGCATACGTGTTCACCGTCTCCGACAACGTCGCCTGGTCCGCATCCATATCGGATGTCCACACTTCTCGTCCTGGACTCCCATTTCGGTTCGTGTCCGATGTGTCATACCTGGTCCACCATCACTCCCTGTAAACGCCGCCCTCATTGTCCAACCGCCCGTTCGATAGCGTGTCCCCCATTAATCCGTCCAGCTGCGTCACGCCGCGGCGTCGCACATTCTGGTTTTGCTCGCTCACCGTCCGCCCTGTCGCGCTCACCAACTGTCCCACTCGGTTGAACCCATACAGCACCGTCGTCACCACTGTGGCTCCACCTCGTGCGATAGGCTCGTCACACCGCCCACCACCTCCGTCTTCCCAATCACCTCCAATTTCCCCAAACCAGTTTCGCCGCGTCACTCGTCGTTACGCTCTTCACCACCTGCGCTTGACCCAAAATGATCGTGACATGTGTATCACCGGTCTCCGACAACGTCGCCTGGTCTGGCATCCATATCGTACGTCCACACTTCTCGTCCTGACTCCCTTTTCGGTTCGTGTCCGATGTGTCATACCTGTCCACCATCACTCCTGTAAACGCTGCCTCATTGTCCAACCGCCCGTTCGATAGCGTGTCCCCACTATTCGTCCAGCCGCGTCACGCCGCGGCGTTGGCACATTTTGGTTTGCTCGCTCACCGTCCGCCCCGTCGCGCTCACCAACTGTCCCACTCGGTTGAACCCATACAGCACTGTCGTCACACTGTGGCTCCACCCGTGCGATAGGCTCGTCACAACGCCCACCACCTTCCGTCTTCCCAATCACCTCCAATTCCCCCAACCAGTTTCGCCGCGTCACGTCGTTACGCTCTTCACCACCTGCGCTTGACCCAAATGATCGCATACGTGTTCACCGTTCTCCGACAACGTCGCCTGGTCCGCATCCATATCGACGTCCACACTTCTCGTCCTGACTCCCATTTCCTGCTCGTAGTCCGATGTGTCATACCTCGTCCACCATCACTCCCGTAAACGCCGCTCATTGTCCAACCGCCCGTTCGATAGCGTGCCCCACACCCTGTCCAGCCGCGTCACGCCGCGGCGTTCGCACATTCCTGGTTTTGCTCGCTCACCGTCCGCCCCGTCGCGCTCACTAACTGTCCCACTCGGTTGAACCCATACAGCACTGTCGTCACACTGTGGCTCCACCAGTGCGATAGGCTCGTCACACCGCCCACCACCTCCGTCTTCCCAATCACCTCCAATTTCCCCAACTGCTCGTTCCGCCGCGTCACTCGCGCTCTTCACCACCTGCGCTTGACCCAAAATGATCGCATACGTGTTTCACTGTCTCTGACAACGTCGCTTGGTCTGCATCCATATCGACGTCCACACTTCCTTCGTCCTGACTCCCATTTCGGTTCGTGTCCGATGTGTCATCCCCGTCCACCATCACTCCCGCAAACGCCGCCTCATTGTCCAACCGCCCGTTCGATAGCGTGTCCCCACAATCTGTCCAGCCGCGTCGCGGGTGCCGCGGCGTTCGCACATTCCTGTGTTTTGCTCGCTTCCCGTCCGCCCCGTCGCGCTCACTCAACTGTCCCACTCGGTTGAACCCATACAGCACCGTCGTCACACTGTGGCTCCACCCGTGCGATAGGCTCGTCACACCGCCCACCACCTCCGTCTTCCCAATCACCTTTCCCAATTCCAACCCCCGTCGCGTTCACTCGTCGTTACGCTCTTCACCACCTGCGCTTGACCCAAAATGATCGGATACCGTGTTCACCGTCTCCGCGACAACGTCGCTTGGTCCGCATCTATTCGCATGTCCACACTTCTCGTCCTGACTCCCATTTCTTCCGTGTCCGATGTGTCATACCCGTCCACCATCACTCCCAACGCCGCCTCATTGTCCAACCGCCCGTTCGATAGCGTGTGTCCCCTATTAGTCTGTCCAGCTCGTCACGCCGCGGCGTTCGCACATTCCGTTTTGCTCGCTCACCGTCCGCCCTGTCGGCGCTCACCAACTGTCCCACTCGGTTGAACCCATACAGCACCGTCGTCACACTGTGGCTCCACCCGTGCGATAGGCTCGTCACACCGCCCACCACCTCCGTCTTCCCAATCACCTCCAATTTCCCCAACCAGTTTCTTGTCGCGTTCCACTCGTCGTTTACGCTCTTCACCACCTGCGCTTGACCCAAAATGATCTGCATACGTGTTCACCGTCTCCGACAACGTCGCCTTGGTCCGCAATCTCCATTTTGATGTCCACACTTCCTCGACCTGGACTCCCTTTTCGTGTCCGGTGTCTGTCCCCGTCCACCATCACTCCCGTCGCCCTCATTGTCCAAAGGCCGCCCGTTCGATAGCGTGTCCCCTCATTGTCTCCGTGTCCAGCCGCGTCACGCCGCGGCGTTCGCACATTCTGGTTTTGGTCGTTCACCGTCCGCCCCTGTCGCGTCTCACCAACTGTCCCCAATTTTGTTGAACCCATACAGCACCGTCGTCACACTCCGTGGTCCACCCGTGCGATAGGCTCGTTCACACCGCCCACCACCCTCCGTCTTCCCAATTCACTTCCCCCCAACCAGCTCCGCGTCATGCTCGTCGTTACGCTCTTCACCACCTGCGCTTGACCCAAAATGATCGCATACGTGTTCACCGTCTCCGACAACGTCGTCTGGTCCGCATCCATATCGCACGTCCACACTTTCCTCGTCCCGACTCCCATTTCGGTTCGTGTCCGATGTCATACCGTCCACCATCACTTCCGTAAACGCCGCTCATTGTCCAACCGCCCGCTCGATAGCGTGTCTCCCCTGGCCCGTCCAGCCGCGCGTCACGCCGCGGCGTTCGCAATTTCTGGTAATTTGCTTCGCTCACTGTCCGCCTGTCGCGCTTCACCAACTGTCCCACTCGGTTGAACCCATACAGCAATGTCGCTTCACTCTGGTTCCCCTTGTGCGATAGGCTCGTCACACCGCCCACCACCCCCCTCTTCCCAATCCCCTCCAATTCCCAACCAGTTTCGCGCCACTCGTCGTTACGCTCTTCACCACCTGCGCTTGACCCAAAAATGATCGTATACGTGTTCACTGTCTCCGACAACGTCGCCTGGTCCGCATCCATATCGGATGTCCACACTTCCTCGTCCTGACTCCCATTTCGGTTCGTGTCCGATGTCATACCCGTCCACCATCACTCCCGTAAACGCCGCCCTCATTGTCCAACCGCCCGTTCGATAGCGTGTCCCCACACTCCGTCCAGCTGCGTCACGCCGCGGTGTTCTCCGTACATTCTGGTTTTGCTCGCTCACTGTCCGCCCCGTCGCGCTCTCACCAACTGGTCCCACCTCGGTTGAACCCATACAGCACCGTCGTCACACTGTGGCTCCACCCGGTGCGATAGGCCCGTCACACCGCCCACCACCTCCGTCTTCCCAATCACCT
>JADJTD010000013.1 GCA_016711345.1 Chloracidobacterium sp. | reverse complement strand
GAATTGATGCTGCCGATCTGGTATGGACATTTGAGATTTGAGGATGAGGCGTCGGTCGATACGATCAAGCTCTAGGCCAGTACAGGGCTTTCCGTTCGTCGGACGCTCTTGTTCCCGGGCGTGCTCACTATCAAAATTGCTCGGCGATCTTTGGCGGCAACTTACGACGATTGCCGAGGTTGCCGGAGCACGATTACCCGTATGGACAACGCACCTTGGCGGAGTGGTCGGCATCAACAATCCGGCAACATCTGCTCCGTGGACATACTGCGACCGCCAAACGACAGCATCGTGCACCGCTCGCGGCGTGCCGACGATGTATCACCCGTCGCACCGCACGATCGCAAACCGCGTCCTGAACACTCAATCGCAAGGCCCGAACCTGCTCGCTACTTCGGGCAGGGCAACGAAACCAATCTCGATAATCCGGTCCGCGTGATAATGGGCCGCAGGCGTTCGTACGGCCTGCCGGTGATCGCGTTCAATCGATTGCTCAATAACAACGATCCTGATCATGGATGGTTTTATGCGATGGGCGAGGTCGGCGAAGGTCCTATCGCAAGCATTTCGCAGGCAGTTTTTAACGTCGGCGGTGTCGCTCAGAATGTCGTGGCTCAGCACTACAATCAACGCTCGGCACACGCGGACAAACGTTTCGGCCGGAGCCGATCTAACGACGCACGGATACTCAGGCACTGCACACATCAGATACAACTTCGGCTGGTGCGATCCGTCAACGATCAGCCCTGACAACGCAACGGCGTCGGCGATCAGAACCGGCTTCAATAACGTCCGCATTTACACGGACGACGTAACATATACGACGGGCACGACGACAAATCGAGCGTGGCAGCTTGCTCGCATTCTGACAGACAAACGCTGGGATTTGGCTACGATTACGAACGGCTGAACATCGACAGTTGGATCGAGGCGGCCGAAGGGTGCGATCAGGGCGTTCGTTTGACCGACACTTTTGACACGGACTGGGACCGTACTCGCTGAGAATCAAATCCTGAACTCATCGGCAAAAGGCAGCAGCAGGTCGAAGATATCTGCATGGCAGGGCGTTTGTCGCGACCGTTCCTTTCAACGGGCAGATCCACATTGTGCCGCTGCGAATGATGGAAGAGGCCCGAGCTTGACGAAGCTCCGACGTTCACCGACGAAGGCGACGACGGCCGCAATATCATTTGGGAAGACGGCAAATCGACGCTGACCGTCTCACGCAAATCCGATCTCGAACTGCCGAACCGCATCGAATGCACATTTGACGACGCAGCGAACCACAGGCCTGAAACGCCGCTCAATCCCGTCGAGGATGTCGATGCTCAGCTTCGTGCCGGCCGCGTCGTCGGCGACAAGGCTCGCAAGATCAACTCGAAAAATACAGCCTGCTCGGTGTCACAAATAAAAATCAGGCGATCAAATGGCGTGGTCGCTGCTCGATCTTGGCCCGCACGACGAAGGCGGTTTGCAGAACAACCTGTCGCTCAAATTCAAAACGTGGTTCACCGAGACGCTCGACCTGCACATGGAAAAGGTCATTCAGGTGCCGTCATCGCGGCTGACGAAATACGGATTCTCGCATTATCGCGTCAAGAAAATGAAACGGCTCAACGATCTGCAGGTCGAGATCGAGTGTCAGGCCTATCCGAATGCCTACATGGAAAACTTCGAGGTCGATATCTCGACGCCGACTCAGACATTTTGCGACGTCAATAATCCATGTCCCGACGGATATTTGCGTTGGCGGCGTATGCGTCCCCTGAGCCGCCAACATGCCGCACCGAATTTGGAACAGTTACCTATGAAAATGGAGTTTTGCAGATCCCGATAGAACCGTGCGTGTGAGGAAATTATGCCAGCGACCTTGTTGATTTTGTAGTTTTAGTTGAGAACGAGGCAGGCGTGCCGACGCCGGTCGAGGATAATATCGCCGTCGGTGTTTGGAGCGAAGACCTCGATGGTGACGTGGCCGAAAGCCCGCTTTTCACCGACGTCAACGGCGAGGTCACGGCGGTCACGTTGACGACCATCGTTGGCGACCGCGTACATTTTCGCGTTGAAAATTACAACGGACTGTCGGCAAGCGTGACGCAGATCACGATCTAAAATGTCAGATCTAATGCCAAGACAAAACCTTTCAGAGACAAGCGTGCCGCTTAATCTTGTGCTGCGCGGCGTTGTAGATTACGGCGAGACCGAGGCCGTCGCTGTCGATGTTTATTGGCGATGGGAAGACGAAGAGACGATGGAGCCGCAGTTTCTCGCCAAGGGCGTCGTCGGCCAAACCATCGCAGTTCCATTCGATCCAAAAAGGCCGCGACATTCGCCTCTTCCAAGTCTCAAAAACATCGCGATCGTCAAAAAGCGTCCGTTCCGTCAAAGAAGGCGTGCAGATCGCGGTTGACATGGAAGCCAGCCGCTTGGTTATCGGCGATCTGGCTGTGATGACCTCCGCAGAATTTGCAGCCAAGATCTCCGACGAAACAGGCACAGGCAAATTAGTCTTTGCGACCTCGCCGGTATTGATCGCCCCGATACTTGGAACGCCGAACTCAGGGCTTCTCACGAATTGCACGGGCTTTCCCGCTGCGAATTTAAGCGGCATGGCGTCGTGGATGCCGTCGTTTCTTACAACGCCAAACGTCACGGATGTAAGGGGTAGAACGTTCAGCGCGAACGGTCTTACGAATCCCGGCAACACTTATTTTTACGCTTACAGCTTTGAAAGCTCGGCAAGTATTGTATCTGCAGCAAATTTTTCGATCAATAATTTGAACGCTGCAAATGCCGGCACTTACGGCGTTTTCGGTGAGGCACGGCAAGCGGTAGATAGAAGCGGCGGAAACGGCGTTATCTTTGGCGGCAAGTTCACCGCTGTCGTTGCTGGTAACTGTGAAACTGCCTATGGACTTTGGGGAAGGCTGTCAGGATGTCGGCAAGACAGCAACAGAAGCCGGTGCTGTGCTTTTCGGCACAACGATCAACGGAAGCATCACGACATTTTCAGGCTTGAAACAAGAGCTTGTAAACGCCGGAACTGTTACAAACTTCTACGGCACGTTCACGCGAATACAAAACAACCCGGCGGAACGATAACCGCCGCGAACGCTCTGCGGGTTTCGGTATTAAACAACGGCAACACCATCCCGAACTTTAAGGGCATCGCGTTTGAAGGCTACAGCGGCAGCGGTGCGATCACGAACAACTATCTGGATCTGTGCCGACACGTCAACGGCAAGCTATGGCTCAACGCTGAAATACGGCATTTACTTTCTGCCAGATATGCCGTCGCATCATGTCGGGAAGTTTGGGTTGGGGAAGTGGCGTAACGGCTCCAACGGCTCGCTTGCAAGTTCGAGACACCGCCGCTCCACAGGTGCGGGTTGAACGCGACTCTGGCAACTATCTTGATATAGCCGTGAGCAGTGCGGGCGTCGTTACGTTCGACGCGGTCGGCGGAAGTTCAGCTTTCTTATTCGGTGACGCTGTAACTTTTACCGAGAGCATCACGCTGGCTGATGCTAAACACATCATTACCAACACGGCGAACGGATCGATAATCGCTACGTCCACTTCGCAAAAACTTGGATTTTGGGGAAAGACGCCCATCGTGCAACCAACAACGGGTGTTGCTGCAGCCACGCGAACAGCAGGAGCGGCAACCGCGATACTTACAGACGATACGTTTGACGGCTACACAGTGGCTCAGGCAATCAAAGCACTACGAAACACAGGACTATTAGCTTAAAATATGACAAAACAAACAGGCGTATTAGTACCTCTAGACTTGGCGCAAGCCATTGTTAATTTTCTCGAGGAGCAGCCGTTCAAACAGGTCAACGGTCTTTGCTCGGACTGTCTCAATGCCAGCAAATGGAAGTGAACGTGCCGGAACAAGAGGCAAAAGTAGACGAACCAAAAGGAGCAGAAAAACTATGAGCGACAACTATCAAGCAACATTCGCCGCACCGCTGACACGGGCTGAACTGGTCGCGGACAATCTTTATATTCCGCAGTTTGAGTTTTTACAGGAATCAGACGCACCATACGGCATCAAGGTCGGCCGGGACGTTGGAATGACCGTCCATATCTCGCAAATTCAGGTGTTAAGATTTATCGGGCGTCGTTGTCACAAGCGGGGACGGGCGCCGACTGCTGTAGTTGTGGAAAATACGCTCGGCGGGACGCTGGTGTGGACGCGCAATTCCATTGGGTCATATAGGGCAACACTGACGGGTGCGTTTCCAGATGATACTAAAGTGCTTCTGTTCGCAACCTACGGGTCGAACGTCGGAAGTTACGAGACTGACGGTGTTCTCTTGAGTTGGCAATGGTCTCACGCCAATTATATCCTTTTAGAAAGTAATAATCTGACCGTCGGTACTTATGCGGACTTGAATGCCAATAACTGTTCCGTCGAAATCCTTGTCTATCCACAGGAAAAACTATGTCACAAAAAAAGTTTTCGCAAAATTTCACGCTCCACTGCCAACCGCGTTGTGGGTGTCAGATAATCCTTACCTCGCTGAATTTGAGTTCGGCGAGGAAAGCGACGGCGGCGTGGCATCAAACTCTGGTCCCGGCTACTGGAACGACTTGCCATATTTCACCGCAAGGGTCCAGCGGTCGTATCTCGAGACAACTATCACCTACAACAACGACGTGACGTTTGGCGATACGGCATTAGTCGGCAACGTAATGTCAGGCGGGCTTTACAAGGTCGAGCTTAACTTCCCGTCAGATAGTGCCGTATCGGAGTTAAGACTAGAATTTGGCGGCACAGCTACGCTAACGGGCAGCGGTGAGTGGATGGCTCGTTCGGACTATGGCACAGGTGAAGTGCTGAGGGTCGTTGACCTGACGACGAATTTTGGGCCGTCCGCCCTTGCCGGGGCTAGCAGCGTCTATCAGTTCGTTGGTTCTATGGAAGTCGGGCCGGATGCGGAAGACGCGGGAACGTTTTTGCTGAGAGGTCGTCAGTCAGCGCCGACGCGTCCGACACGACGATCTTAGCAGGGGCGACGATGATTTTGACGCAGCTCAATTAGTGGTAGACATTTGGGGCGATTGTACCGACCTAGACCGCCTTAAATCGCCCCAAAACGCCCTTTGCAAAAACGTCAAAACCTCGATAAACCTAATCAATATAGCATTTTGGGACGTGGGCTGAGCGTTCGCAAGGACTTGTCCGGCTATTGATAACAAAGGGGTTACGGGATTTTATTACATTTTCGATATTTTTGGCGGGATTCGACTTAAACATCCATACGGTTTGAGACATTTGCACAAAGCACATTAAGCGATTCTGGGCGACTGAATACACCATCCATAACTGTAAACTTGCTCACAGTAACGCCAACATTGCGATGCTTACACGACTGGGTGAATTGTATTCCCGGATAGGTTTGAGCAAGAGCCTTGTCTCGTTCCTTATCTGAACCGAGATATGTAGTTGTAGAAACTTTCGTTTTCAGTGTCATTTCACCGCCTTTATCAATACGGGTCTATTTATGGGAATTATATACTTGACTCCCCGTTTTTGAAAATGAACCTATTAAGTCCAACAACCAGAAGCGTTACAAGACGAATCCTTGACCGAACAAAGGATGTTCGGGAGCGTCGGGAACGGTCAAGTCTGCCACGTCGAGCGGAACGCCGGAACGATGCAGATAGAGGCCGCCTTGTTCGTCATTAGCCGTAATTTGCTTTTCGAGATTGACCGCAAAGTGAAAATCATCAGGGTCATCTTGTTTTTGCTCTTGCCATTCGGCGTTCGTCATAAACGGACACATTTTGCACCGCGATTTACGGGGTTCCGGGCAATCCGGCATCCAAAATAGTGCGGATACACTCATCACGGGACATGGTAATTCCGTATCCCATAAGCAGAGGCCAGTTAATTTCCGCCCATTTTCGTTTAGACGGCTTACAACGTCCGATTTCGTCTCGGCTGTAACCGAGCCATTGAATGACTGGATTCTTTGGGCCGTAGCCGCGTTCAGGCTCACGCAACCAACGATAAACAACGTCACGTTTCCATTCGCCACTGCAAAAAGGCCCGAGTTGTCCCACGCCGTTGGCGGTATATGCCGGAATCAAAACGCCGCCTTTCGAGTCGTAGAGATCATGCAGAGCGTATCTGTGCGGAATAATTTCGACCGTAAGGCCAACTTTATCAAGCAATGGTTGCATGTGTTCCGTGAGATACCGCCAAGTCGAAGATGCTTCGCGTCCAGTGTCGGCGATCACTGCACGTTCCGGCACGGGCAAGCGGCCATCGACAATAAGAGTGCCAATCGCCACCGATTGTTTGCCGCCGCCGTAACTCCAAATAATAGGCTTCATAGTGTTATTTCTTCTTTTCTTTTCGCCTTTGGCGGTTTCGGTTGTCTGTCTTTTGGCCTGTAATTCAGCACTTTTATCGGTTATTTTGTCTAGCGCTTCGGGAATCTCTTTTTCCATTCATGCCGTCAACTCCTTATAGGTCAATCGTTTGTTAAAGGACGCGAGAACGAAGCTATCAAGCCTTTCGAGCGTGTGATATTTGACGTTTCCGAGTTCAGCCGGAACGTAAATTCAGCAACGTAGCGGTCAAGATGCTTCGGGCTAACATGATGGTAAACGCTAGTAATTCCGCGTTTCAGCAACGCCCAAACGCTTTCAATAGAATTGGTGCTTATCAGTCCGCGTCCGTATTCACCGCCCGAATGGTTGACCGATGCGTGATGGAAATAGAGTCCGTCCAGATCGCTATATGCGCCGTGTTCGTCAGTAAATACGGTCGAACCGACTTCAACGTGATTGTGGATTTCCTGTTGGATAACGGGCAAGCTGTTGTTTTTGATGTGCATTGCTTTGGTTCTACCGCCGCGCTCCACGCATACCGAGAACGGCTTGCTTACCGACAGAGCCGCGTCCGCGATTCAACTTCAAATTGGCGTGTTTGTTCGCTTCCTTGCCGCCGATATAGGTTTCGTCAATTTCGACAACTCCACGAAGTTTATCAATGTCGGAGCCGCAAGCCCCACGGAGCCTTTGAAGCATAAACCACGCCGACTTCTGCGTAACGCCTATCTTTGGCCGAGTTGGAGCGACGAAATACCCTTACGAGCCGTTACGAGCAAATACATCGCATAGATCCACTTGTGAAGCGGAACGTGCGAACGCTCAAAGATCGTTCCAGTCCGAACCGTGAAATCCAGTTTACAGGCGTTACACCGATAGTAACCGCCTTTCCGCGTGGTTATCCGTTCGCCCTTTTTGCACGTCGGACACGTTACGCCATCAGGCCATAGCGAAGACTTCTAGGTAGAGCCTCGCGATTCTGCGTCGGGAAACATTTGGAATAGTTCAAAGGTTGATATTGTGCTTTTGCTCATATAGCCCTCCATTCCTCTGCATCTGCTCGACAGTTGGGACACAGCACTTTACTGGCCTCTACGATCCATCCGTGCTTCCAAGCGGTTTTTGCAAACTGGCGAGTCTCAAAAGCACAGGCGTGAAGCAAGACGTTTTTAAGATTCTCTGTTCTGGCTTCGTCACATTCAGAGCATTCGAGAATCAGCATTCGCTTAACCGCATCCATTAAAGCGTCGGTATCTTGTTCGCCTTTCTTTGTCAGATTACCGAACTTATCCTCATCGCCTTTACAAAATTGACATATACCACAATCGCAGTAAGGGTCGTGTTTAGTAGCCATGCCGCTCCAATTCCTTTTTGTTTCATACCTTCCTCCATTCACGGTCGCCTTCGTGATCCCCAAACCATATAAGACGCATTGTAAAACATCTTACAATGCTCACGGTCGTAGCCAAAGGCGGTGACAACAAACTTGTCAGACGTAAATAGTCAGCTCCGACGGTAATCTGAGTGTCCGGCTCCTGCGTCCATCTCAAGCCGTTCGTTCGGGTTATCTCTGTGATGTTGTCCGACGTGAACCAGACTGAAATTGCTACACGGACACGGCTTCGCATCTATCTCCATCCCCATAAATACTCCCACTAGGCAGTCCATGCGTTTTCTGGACACGGCGTCATATAAATCATGATCCTTTTCCAAATGCCAGCATTGGCACCTCGCGGCCTACGTTTCGATTTCGCCAGCTACTTTCATCCTCTTCCTCCTTGATTTCATCCGCTTTTCCGTTCCAGCCTTCCGCATAGGCAGCAAAAGCTACTGAGCGAACATACATTTCTGTCGAGATTTGACGCGGCGTTTCATTGATAATCCTATCAACTGCGACTGCGCGGCATCCTGTCTTGTTTTCTGTACTTCATCCTCAACCAAACACATATTATTTTCCTCCAAAGCCGCATATAGATCGTCCGTTGACATATCTTCCAGCCCTAGAAATTCGCGTTCGTCTGCTATCTCTTTTTCCGTTTGGAATAGCTGCGTAGCTTGGGCTTTCCATTGAGCGTCATTCTTTTGCACGTCTATCATCCGCTCCCGTATACGAACCGCCCGTTCTTCTAAAGCATGTAAGTGGCTAAAATCTGTCATTTTCATTTTCTCCTGTATTTTACTGTGGCTTCTGCAACCAACAATCAAAATATAGCAGATTTATTTGAGGGAGTCAAGTATATAATTCCTTTTTGTTTCAGAACCGGAATCTTTTGCGTTGTGAAAAGTTCCGGCTCTAGATTCTTTTCGTCGCGAATCGTTTTCACTATCAGCGAGTATACCAATCCTGACATCGTCATCCCCCCTCGCATCAGCAACGATTTTTAACTCGTCTTTGACTGCCGGTTTCAGTCGAATGTGTAAATGATCGTCTTTGGTTTTCACAGTCACGAATTCATACATAAATCACCTCAAAAAGAAAAACAACACAAAATGTAAAAAGGTGTTGACAATGTGTATTTGAAATGTATAATCACAATGTCAACACAAATTGACCACAAAAGGGATATTTCAAAATGGGAAATAAAGACGAAACATTACACATAAAAATCCGCAGCGATGAAAAGGACGAGATTACGGAAACGGCCAGTATCTAGACATTCCTGTTTCTCAATTCATTCGCGAGGCAGCCCGCGAAAAATTGCGATAGTCAGGAAAGGGCACAGTACGCCGGTATGGATGTAACCAAAGAAGGCGTGACTGTTGTCGATGGCAACGGCAAAATTCTGCAAAAACCGATAACGGAGCGGCAGCATGAACGAAAAACGCAATCATCGCTTTACCAATCTGACCGGCCAGCGCTTTGGAGCGGCTTCTTGTGATCGGCTTCGCCGGTGTCATAAAAGGAACGGGTCGATGGCATTGCCTTTGTTCGTGCGGAAATCTGGCAGTTGTTCGATCATCGAGCCTTTTGCATCGAAAACGACCGACGACCTCGTGCAAATGCCTCAATCACGAAGCAACCGGCTTGCGATCTCGCACAAACGGTCAATCATTAGGCCGCAAGCAAACTCCTGAATATCGCAGCTATCGAGCCGCAAAAGAACGATGCAACAACCCTAATCACATCAACTTTGCTAGTTATGGCGGTCGCGGCATTAGGTTCCTTTTCACATCATTTGACGAGTTCTTTGCCGAAGTCGGCATGAAGCCGACACCGGAACATTCAATAGATCGCTATCCCGATACGAACGGGAACTATCAAGTCGGAAACGTCCGCTGGGCGACGCCGACACAGCAAGCAAATAATCGCCGGCCTCGCAGAATACCGGCGACAGTAACTTAGATCGACATTCCGGCGGGATGTAGATAGCGCCGGAGTCATGAGGGCGAGGACTCGCGAAAGCTACCATTGCCCTCAAAAGTTTGGCCGCAAGGGGCCAAGGGCAGGACGCGGAGCGGAGCAGGAAACATTGGCGTGTTTTTTCGCTTCGCGTCCTTTAAGAAAACAGGAGAATCATGACAGACGAAATAACACCAAAGCCCAAGAGAAAACGAAAAACACAGGTTGCTAAGCAGGAAACGACCGGTCCGCGTCCGGCGACCGTTACTGTCATTTTGCCGCGAAATTGCAAACGAACAAATTTGAGTGTTGACGCTCTCGACAGTAACACTCGCGATCTAGCATTGAAGACGAACATTTTGATCGACGGTGACATTCTCTTATGCCGTTCGATGAAGGTTGTCAGTCAGGGCGGCGAAGAGTGTCTGCAAATCACTGTTCGCCAAGGCTCATTCAAATTTGCAGAGACTGCGTAAATTTTCAAGTAACTCACCGCACGAGCGGCACTGTTACACATTAACGAACAAGCGGGGCAACTTAAAGTGGAATTTTTAGCGGCCTTTACAGGTTAAAAGTTGGAGATCTTTATGATGGATTCACAGTCGGTTATCAGCGAAGTTACGGCGGGGCATGTTAAGGAATTGGCGGCGAAGTATGACATCAGCCTGACGCGGATGTACGAAATGCTCGGCGATCAATGCACCTACGCAAAGACCAAGAAGCTCATTCGAAAGATCGCGATGGTCAATCCCGAAGGCGTTTGGCTGATCAAGGCGGACATGGACGCGATGTTTCTCGACCTGCTCGAAGAGGCGGGCGAGGTTTCGGTCGCGGAGCTGCACAAAGAATCGACCGAGGCCGTGCAGGCCGAGCTTGAAGGCAAGCCGGTCGCCGATCGCAAACGCGAGATCCGCGAAGCCATCGCATCGCTCCAGCGGCAGTTAAATCACCTCGACACGCTCGGGCTTTTCGCCCGCCGACGAGATCGCCCGGCATAAGGACAGGAAGGTAGCGAGGTAAAAAATATGAGAACACTAATGATTGTCTTGTGTATTGCAGGATGGGGATTTAATGGCCTTTCGATGGCCATTGGCGGAATAACTACGCTGAATGCCGTTAATGGCATCTTCCATCTTTTCGTAACCGGTTTCGTTCTATTTGTGCTTTGGAAAACAAAGGACTAATGACACTCGCCCAGCTTAAAAATTCGCCGAAAGGCACGACGGAGATCAATTCGGGCGAGACGATTGATTGTCCGGCGGGAAGGCCTGAGATGAAGTTTGTCGCGGTGCATTACGAGAAAGGGCATCGCAAGATCACGCCGAGATTATTTTACGCAGCGACCGAGGCCGAGGCTCTCGAAAAAGCCCGGGAACACGACAGAAAACGAAAGGAGCAATTTACAAAATGGAAGATCAACGCAAAAACCCGAAGGCAGACCGGCGCAACGTGCGGCAAGTAAAGCCGTCGCTGTTCAAGCACATTTTATCGTGCATTTTGTTCATGGCGTTTGGTGCATTTTTTATGATGCTCTGGCTCATCGAGCCGCACGAGATCGTCGATGTTGCTGAGATCTTCTGGGGGATTCAATAGATCAAATGACAACCGCCATTCAGCAGCAGGCCATTGATGAGATCACGCATGTTTCGGGCGTTTCGGTGGCGATGGTGTGGATCTACGGGCAGATGGTTTGGGCGGAGTTGCCGGCGTTTCGGTTTATCGCTTTACGCGGGCGGCAGCAGCTGGAAGTCTCGCTGATGGCCGGACAGGTCAAACGGTACCGCGACGGCGAGTCGCAGTTCTTCCTGATCGAAATGCCCCTCGGCATGGCCATCGCACTCGACCTAACCGAATTCGTCCTGCCGCCCGACGAACTCGAACGAATGAAAAGGAATATCGACGTCTCAAGGGCGTGGTGAAATTATGGAATCAACAGCAATCCAAACAGCATACGATACGGCATCCGCAGCCGCTCGCAACGCTGCCCGACAATATCGAAACCGAGATCCGGTCACTCATTCGTCAAACGAAGATCAGCGACGATCGGGCCGTCAAGGTCATGGAATGCTTCGCGGCGGACTTCCAGCCGTTTCTTGAGATCAAGGCCGAGGCTGAGGCCATCGTCGTCACAGATCCGTCACAAACCGATCTGATCGCCCGGGCGAAGGACATCGACAAGATGCTCAGCCATGTCGATAAGTCTCTCACTGAACGTCACAAAATCGAAAAAGAACCGCTTCTGCGGCCCGCTCAACTGCTCGACGGAATCCGTCGGACGTACAGCAACGCCGTCAACAAAGTTCGCGATCACCTCAAGGCCCAATCAACCTACGTCGAACGTCTCGAAAAAGAACGCATCGATAAACTCATCACCGCACGCAAAGCAAAACTCGCGAAATTCGAAGCCGCAGACATGCTCATCGTCGGCCTCGGCACGATACCTGACGACCAGTTCGAGGTCTATTTGCTCGGGGCAAAAGCTGCTTTTGAAACTCGAAAAGAGCAGGAACGCATCGAGGCCGAGCAGCGTGCGATTGACGCCGAGGCAAATGAAAACTTTCGACAGGAAAACGCACGCATTGCCGCCGAGAAAGCCGAAGCCGACGAAAGGGCTCGCGAGGCTGATCGCAAAGCAAAAGAAGCCCAGGACGAACTGGACAGGATCGAACGCGAGAAGGCCTTGGAAGCCGAGCGGCTTGCTGCCATCGAAAAAACCAAATCTCTCGCCCCGGATAAAGAAAAATTATTGATATTTGTTGACGAGCTTCGGGCGATCAAACTGCCGATGCTTTCGTCACCAGAAGCCGACGGACGCCTCAGTTATTTTAATCGGGCTTTTCAATCGGCCATCGACAATCTTGAGACCGCCGCCAACGAACTCACGGGCGACTGTCCTTTTTAACAAAACAAACAGGAGAAAAATCATGTACACAGGAACAGCAATGGAAACAAGATCAGCGGCGGACGATCCGAGAAACACGGACCTCGTTCACAGAGAACCGAACGGCGGGGCTTTGGTCGTCGGGCAGGAAATGTCGCCCGAGATCTTTAAGGCCCGGATCGAACGCGAGCAGCAGATGCGGGATATTTTGAAAGACTATGTGCAAAAGAACATGAAGGAAGATCATCACTTCTCGCACAAGCTCGGCACGACGACGCTCGCAAAACCGATGCTGCTGCAGGAAGGCACGCGGAACATCTGCTCGCTTTTCAAGCTATTTTTGGCAATCCGGAAACGACCGAGACATATCTCGACGGCGATCACTTTCGCGTGCGGGCACACGTCAAACTTTACAACGCCGAGGGCCGTCAGATCGCTTCGGGCGACGGCATCTGCTCGACGCGTGAGAAAAAATACGCTTACCTCACCGGCGCGAGGCTTTGCCCGGAATGCGATCAGCCGACGGTCCGCAAAGATAACAAAACGCAGGGCGGCGGATTTTACTGCTGGAAAAAAGACGGCGTTTCGAACGGCTGCGGTGCAAAGTTTGCCGCAAACGACGAACGCGTCATCGGACAGCAGACGGGCCGCGTCGAGAATCCCGACAAGGCCGATCTCGAAAACACCGTCTTGAAAATGGCGATCAAACGAGCAAAGACCGCCGCCGTCTGCGATGTGCCGATGGTGTCCGAGATATTTGCACCGGAAGACGACGCGACGCCGAAACCGGAAACACGACCTTCGACCGCAGCCCGCCCGTCCGCGACCAACCAAACGCGACCTGCTCAGCAGACAGCTTCATCGCCTGCCGAGCAGGGCACGTCTTTGTCGGACGACGAGGTCACGGCTTTGCGTGTTGATGTGAACGAACTGCTCAATCTGAAATTCGCCGGTGACGTGGACGAGATCGCGAAATACCTTAACGGGCGAAACGTCGATGTGATGCTCGCGAGCGCTTTGCAGGCGATGAAGTCAGCACTGGCGGCGTTGTAAAACAAGTTTCCGGTGAAAGGCCGCAGAAGCCCGAGGCGGCAACGAGTCGAGGGCGTAAGCTGAAACGATAAGATGACAATCCAAAATCTTTCACCGGATTTAATTTTTGACAAGGTTGCGTGGGTGCAGTTGTAACTCGAAAGCCCGCCGAACTCGCCAATACACTGACCGGAAACAGGGCGAGCGATGCCACGCTTCGGCGGCAAAATTTGAAAAAGTTTCGGCTGATCAACATAGGCCGAAATAGCCGATAACACCTCCAAAGCCCCGGCGGTCTGTTTCGGCGATGACAGGACTCACCGCCGGGCATTGATTGAGGAAAAAATATGAGACGAACAACTGATATTTTGCGGCCTTGCCGGTGCATCACTTGCCGGCAGGACATTCATCCGAGGGCGATCTTGCTTGCTGCGGTGATCCTTGCCGTCGCCATCGTCGCCGCCGGACAGATTACGGAGTGGAAATGGATATTTTAATTCACGTTGCTTACATCGGCGTCATTGCGGTGCTTTCGTCTGCCGTCGCTTTGCTGGCATGGCGAAAACGTGTCTGGAAGCGTCGAGCGATCGCGGAAAATCCCGGCTTCTGGCACGCCTTTCGAGCCGCCATCGCTGACGAGACGAACCTGCCAAAACCGCCGAAAGGCAAAGACGACTGGCCGAACAGGATCGAGGTTAAAGACAAATGAGCGAAATACACATTCAGCCGTCAATGTTTGATGAACGCATGATCTATATTCCTCCGCCCGGTGCCGATCCGACCGCTTGTGTGATTAACGGCAATCCGCGTCAGGCGGTGATCGACGCGGCTTTGGATGCCGCTCATGAGGAATGGAAGGCGGCTTATGAGCGATACATCCTGACCTTTGCGTCGGTCGCTCACGAGCCTTTTTCGGCTGAGGATGTCCGCTTGCGGTACGAGCAAAGCCACGGCCCGCAGACGAAGAAACAACAGGCCTCCGGCGGCATCTTTCAACGTTTGCAGAAGCAAGGCAAACTCATCGCCGTCGGCAAAAAGCGTTCTAAAAAAATACGGCAACGATCTTACAAGTTATAGGAAGGGAATCTAAATGCAGATCTATCTGGCGGGCAAGATAACAGGATTAGACGAAGACGTCGCGTTTCGACTATTTGAATCGGCCGAGGCGTTCATTGTCGCAAAGGACACACGCCGCTTAATCCGATGAAGCTGGTCGATCAGAAGCCAGGGCGTGAGTATTTTGAATATTTGTTCGACGCTTTGCAGATCATGATCTTTCAGGGCGAGGGCGTTTATTTTCTATCGAACTGGCGCGACTCGAAAGGTGCCCGCATCGAACACGCTTTTGCCGAGATCTTTAATATTCCGATCTATTACGCCGCGTCCGAGCTACCCGTCAGCAGCGACCGGCGGCCGGAGAAATAAATATGATGGCAAAGATTTGTGATTTTTGTAGGCAAGCAAAAGAAGGCATCCCTGCTGCATCAATGATGGCGATTGAAACAACATTTAAGGGGCAGGCAGTATCGGTTGCCGTCCTGCTTGTTGGTAACCCGCCTGTAGATTGTTGCCCTGAGTGTTTTGAAGAGATCGTTCCGCAGGCTTTTCAAGAGCTAAACAATAGTAATAATGCCGCAGCCTAACGCCGTTAATTTAGTTTTGCCGACGCCGCCGGCTTTGAATCACTTGCATTTTCGCGGGTGGTGACGCCGAAGTTTGGTGGAAAAAAGGCTTTTGTGCAGCGTGGGCTGACCGCTGACGGCATCGCTTACAAAAACGATGTCGCGAAAGAGGCAAAGCGGCTCGGCATCGTTCCGTTTGTGGGTGATGTGGGCGTGACGATCAAGTGGTTCAGGCCGCGAAGGGTCGGCGATCTCGACGGCATCTTTAAGATCGTGCTCGACAGCCTGACGGGCTTTGCCTACCACGACGACAAGCAGATCAAACGCCTGCGTGCCGAGCGGTTCGAGGACAAACTCAATCCGCGTGTCGAGATCGAGATCAGGGCGATGGGGCTTTGTTAGAAAAATGGAGAATGTGAAACATATCATCAGTCTGGGAGCAGGCGTTCAGTCATCAACAATGGCTTTAATGGCGGCACACGGCGAGATCACGCCGATACCAGACTGTGCGATTTTCGCTGATACACAGGCCGAGCCGCAAAGCGTGTACACATGGCTTGATTGGCTTGAAAAAGAGCTGCCATTTCCGGTGTATCGAGTAACTAAGGGGTCTCTTGCAGTGGTCTCGACCACTATTCGAAGGTCTAAAAACGACAAACTTTACACGAATGGCCAGCCGCCAGCATTCATGATGCTTCGACGCGGTAAAAATAATGGCAAAAGGTGACTGGTTTTTTAAGTTTGAACTACCGGCTTGGCGAAAGCCGAAGGTGAGAATGTGTTCGCTCGCGACGCGCGGTTTTTGGCTGGAATGTATCGCAATTATGCGCGAAGCGGGCAACCCGGAGATGAAAGGAACCTATGAAGATTTTGCGAAAGCGACGGGATGTTTTCCTGACGAAGCAAAGAGATGTATTGCGGAACTCAAACGCTACAACACGGCCGATGTAACGCTTGTAACGCTTCGTAACAAAATTGTAACGCTCAAATCACGCAAGTACGCGAGAGAACTTAAAGCTAAAGAATTGAGTAACTTACGAGTCCAGAAATTTAGAGATAAACAAAATGTAACGCCTGAGAAACGCTTATCAGAAAGAAGTAATAAGAAAGAAGAAATAAAAGAAGAAGAAAAGAGGGAGGCGTCGGCCAAGCCGACCGCACCCGCGAAGAAGTATCATCCGGCCATCGAATCGGTCAGAACGATCACCGGAAAACTGCCGCGAATAGAACTCCACGAAACGATCACCAGCGGGCTGGGAAGCGAGATCGATATGGACAAGCTGCGTGAATGTCGGACGGCCTGGGTGGCACGAGGCTACAATCCCGGAAACTTCGCCTGGGCTCTCGAATGGTATCGAAACGGCATCCCAACCCAAAACGGCAGCGGAACCAAAACCGAAGATCCCGGCAAACGATGCGACGCCTGCCGCGATACCGACGGCAGAATTTACGGAACACTCGAATCATGGCCCTGCGACAAATGCCGCCCGCAGGCCTACAAATCATGGCTCAGATCACGAGGCAAGGTCTGAAATAACGACGACAGGAAAAGTAATATGAGCAACCAAAACAAAGGCGACGAGGCGAAGTTGGCTTGGAAAACGTGGATGAATCACGTCGAGCCAGAGGTTTACGCAAAAGCAGGCGAACAAGATATATTCGTGGCAGGCTTCGACGCCGGACAGCGAGCGAAGGCGTTGGAGATTGCGAAGCTGAAAATAGCATTAGCCGACGCCATCCGCTGTCCGATGGGCGTGTGTCCTGATTCAGCGGTTGGGCTTTTAACGGTCGAGGAGTTACACGACGCGGAAAATAGACGCATTGAGGGAAAATCGCCCGCGTGTAAATACATCGAAAAACTAAAGGAGAACGAAAATGGATAATCGGCGGAAAGTCCAAAAGGAAGCAATAAAATGGATTGATGATACTTTTGCGGCACAGGGCGCTGAAACGCCAAAGAACTATAATCCGAAACATATCGACATGGCAGACTTCGCACTCGAACGCGAGAAAGCCCTCATAGCGACGTTGAGGGCGCGGGTGGAGGCGATGAAAGCCCGTAAAGACGGCGATGAGGACGGTTACTATGCTCAGGGTTATTTGGAGACAAAAGCGGATTTTCGAGCAATCCTAGACGAAATGGAGGCTGTATGAACGAAGCAAAGATCGAGACGATTTTGGAGTGTATAAAGACAATTCCGCTAGACGAGACTGTGTATCGCTGCCCGCAGTATTTGCACTTAGAAATAGGCTGTACTCGTATATGTGACACCAACGACCTCAAATCTCTAGCCAACGAACACGCCGCCGCGATGTCCGAGGTCGCGATTCTCAAAGAGAAAATTGAAACATCAATTGCCGTTCTCGGAAGAGTTGATGCGGCATTTAACGGAGTCGAGGATTTAGGTATAGCTGATGACGTTGACACTTTGAGACGGCAACTGCGAAAAGCGATAACAAAAGACACCGAGCCTCAGCCGTTCGAGGCACTGAACCCGCAGGGAGGAGAACGTGATGAAAAATGACAAACAACAAGAACTTGCTGAGCGCGTGGAGTTGTTTACCCGATCCGCTCATAATCCGATAGGCGTTCTAATGATGGAACTGTTGTTAGAAATTCTTGAACAATTGATAGCAATACGGGAAAGCACTAAAAGGGTACGTGCTTATACCCTCAAGGGAGGTAAATGAATGATTTTATGTTATATTAACATTTTTGGTCTTTTCTTATGCAAAATCCGCTTGCCAATAAGCCTCTCACGCAGGGCGTTCTCGGCAATTTTATCTTTCAGGTACTTTGGTATGCAGGAGGTGTGGCAGTGACTACACTTACCGGATATTCTGCCTACGTCAAAGAATTGCCGCTTTGGGCAGTCAGTCTTATTTCTGTTTCTACTCTTTGGCAACCGTGTGGCTTTTGAACGGCCTGATCTGGTTGAAACAGTGGCGAAGCGGTCAAGCCACAGAAAATGGGGATTCAGGAAAAGGGTTATCAATCTTACCGGACGCCGAGCCAGATGATGAATTGCGAGGTCGTTATCAAGCTGTATATGCCGAAAATGAGGGGCGGAAAACGGAAATTGACACGCTTAGCGCAAGAATTGAACGGCTTAAAGAGAACCACAAGCAAGACCTGCGGGAACAACAAAAAGAAATTGATGGGCTGAAGCAATCTCTGGCTCGGGCGGGCGATAATTACACTACATTAGAGGGGCATTATGAAAGCAAAAAATGGCTATATGAATTAGCGGCATCCCACGCTCAATTTCCTGAATGGTTTGTTACCATTCAGCCCACAAAGGCGTGGATTGCGGATAGCGGTAAGCACGGAGTTTTAGATTATATTGCTTTTACTTTGAAGATCGTAAACCATTCAGTTTTCGACATTGCCGTTGAAAAAGAATTGGGCGGTGAAATAATGTTTAGAGGTAAAGGCTTGAAAAGACTAAAGTTTGTGGATAAACCGCCAAAACAATTACAGAATAATGAGGATACAGTTCTAGTGATATACCAAGAATTAGACCCTAGGGAAAGAGACTTTATTGAAGAGGGGTGGCAGGAATTTACTCAAAACAAAGATGCGTCAGACCTGAATTTTCACTTCTCAAAACTACAAATTACAATAAAAGGTAGTGATAAATTTCCAGAGGTGGCATCTAAACAGTTAGTTATAGGCGATAGCGTGCAGGCGAAATTTAGTGAATTACGAGAGAAATTATGGTCAGTGAACGCACCGTAAAAATAAAACAAAAAGAAGACGTGAAAAAGACTTCTAATCAGGCCGTCCAAGAAATCTCGGAAGCCGACGAAGAAATGTTCTCGCAAGAGGATTTTCAGGACGCCTTAAAAAAGGCTAGTCAACGGATTTGCGAACCTGACCAAGAAACTGAAGAAACATAGGCGTTTCGTCGTTTCGGCGGTTGTAACGAAACGCGTATTCATTGACATAGCTTTGTAGATGCTGACGGCTCGTGTGCCTGTAAACGCCTTTAATGCCACCTTTGAGGATTGACCAAAAGCCTTCAATGGTATTTGTATGATTTTCGCCTTGCACATAAACCCGTTTACCGTGATAAATGCGGTGGTGGGTGTAGCCGTGATCTTTGACTTTGTTGTAGGACTTCCATTCGTCGGTAAATACGGTCGATTGAGTCTCGATAGAATTGCAGACAAAATTAAGTAAGGTCGGAGCGCTTACCTCTGGGATAACTTTCGTTTTGACTTTGCCACCGTCACGCTCTACGGCTCCAGCAACGACGGCTTTGGTTTTGGTGTTGCGACCTCTGATATTTGTGCCGATGTGCTTACCGCCTATGTATGTTTCGTCAACTTCAACTTTTCCGGTCAGTTTGTCGGCGTCGGATTCGTCAAGCATAGATCGAATTTGCTTAAACATACGCCAAGCGGTTTTATAGGTAACGCCTAATTCACGTTCAAGCTGTTTAGCTGATATGCCGCACCGTGTTGAAGCCATAAGAAAGACGGCATAAAACCAATCGGTCAAAGGCGTTGTTGATTTGTGATAGATGGTTCCGGCGGTCGGGTGAACGTGATGACCGCAAATTTGACACGAATAGCTTCGGCGTGAGGCTACTTTATGGTGCTTGGTGATTTTCTCGCACTTTTTACAGGTGATACCCTCTGGATATAGCAAATCTTTGAGATATTCGAGACAGGCATCATCGGTCGGAAATTGATTACGAAAATCTTTGACCGTATATCGCTTCATTTTGGGTTTAACTGCTGCTTTCATAATAGTTAGCCTCTCGACTAACTATAATAATAGCAAAATTTATACCTACTGTCAAGGGATAATCACGAAAGGGTAATATGAACGTAAAACACCAATTCACGATTACTATTTTTGAGAACGAATCAACGCCACCACAACTATTTGTTCACCCGTCTTCTGAGGTTGACCAGAAGTGGTTGGATTTTGTTGGCGATGTGCTAGTTCTTTTTGAGAAGCACTATCCAGTGCCAACGCCAGCAATTATAGACGCACAGGAGCAATCAAAATGACTAAAACCCCGACACCACAACCCGCCGAGCGAGGCGCAGCCCAAGACGCGGCGAGACCACTGCCAAGACTGGAATACGACCAAGGGCAAGACGGTTACTGGATTAAAACAGGGGCATATCCTGACGGCAATACTTGTCTTTTGCACTCTGATATTGACGCGTTGAATCAGTTGGCAGGGAAGCCGTTGCTAATTTACAACGCCGCCCTGACCGCCGCCGAACCCGCTGGCAGTCACGCCTTCACCTTTTCAGATACTTGCACGAAATGCGGTAAGAACGCCTACGAGGACGGCATAGACTTGAAGCGATGCGAACCCGCTGGCGGTGCGAGTGAGTTTCAAAGCCGCTTGAGGCTCGGTTTATCTTGCGGACATACTTGGAACGGCACTGCGTTTGATCGTTGCCCGCAATGCGGCGATGTCGCGGCCGAACAACCAACCAAACCGCAGGCTGATGCCAAAGCCGACAGGGAGGCGGGCGTTTGTGAATGTGGGCATCGGAAACAGAATGGCGTATGTACTCGACCGGATCGACATTGCGAGGAATGCAAAGAGGCCCTTCCCGGACATCGACATTTTTGTTCAACGATCAACCCCGCCAAAGCCGACAGGGAGGCCTTGAAGCACGAGGCTTCTTGGCTTTACAGTGAGAATTTTGACATCGGTGACGACGAGGAACTTGAGAGAGTTGGTGACTTTGCGGCGACCTTCCACTTAGCCCAACTCGCAAAGCACGGCAAGCTATCGACAGAGGAGAAAACAAAATGAGCGAACTAACCAAAGAAACCGATCTGCTGGAGCCAATAATTGGCATCGAGAACCGAACGCCGCTTGAAGTGTTCGATATGATGTGCGCCCGAATTAAGCAGATTCCACCGCAACCCGCTTGGCATCCGATTGAGAGCGAGGCTGATTTGCCGAAGGTTGGTGATTTTTACTTATGGCAGTTTCGGTCAAACGGGAAATGGAAAGTTCACTACTTCACCGAAGACGCGACAGATACGCTTTGGTGGTTTGCCAATGAATATATCGCGTGGCAAAAGATCGAGCCATACCAGAGAGCAGGAGGAAGTGATGAGTGAGAATTTCACGGGTCCTAAGGTCATCATCAGAATCGCGGGTATC
>JADJTD010000012.1 GCA_016711345.1 Chloracidobacterium sp. | reverse complement strand
AAACGGCTCAACGATCTGCAGGTCGAGATCGAAAGCGCCAGGCCTATCCGAACGCCTACATGGAAAACTTCGAGGTCGATATCTCGACGCCGAAAACTCCAGACATTTTGCGACGTCATTAATCCATGTCCCGACGGATATATTTGCGTTGGCGGCGTCGCCGTCCTGAGGCCGCCAACATGCCGCACCGAATTTGGAACAGTTACCTTGAAATGGAGTTTTGCAGATCCCGATAGAACCGTGCGTGTGAGGAAATTATGCCAGCGACCTTTGTTGATTTTGTAGTTTTAGTTGAGAACGAGGCAGGCGTGCCGACGCCGGTCGAGGATAATATCGCCGTCGGTGTTTGGAGCGAAGACCTCGATGGTGACGTGGCCGAAAGCCCGCTTTTTCACCGACGTCAACGGCGAGGTCACGGCGGTCACGTTGACGACCATCGTTGGCGACCGCGTACATTTTCGCGTTGAAAATTACAACGGACTGTCGGCAAGCGTGACGCAGATCACGATCTAAAATGTCAGATCTAATACTAAGACAAAACCTTTCAGAGACAAGCGTGCCGCTTAATCTTGTGCTGCGCGGCGTTGTAGATTACGGCGAGACCGAGGCCGTCGCTGTCGATGTTTATTGGCGATGGGAAGACGAAGAGACGATGGAGCCGCAGTTTCTCGCCAAGGGCGTCGTCAGCCAAACCATCGCAGTTCCATTCGATCCAAGGCCGCGACATTCGCCTCTTCCAAGTCTCAAAAACATCGCGATCGTCAAAAAGCGTCCGTTCCGTCAAAGAAGGCGTGCAGATCGCGGTTGACATGGAAGCCAGCCGCTTGGTTATCGGCGATCTGGCTGTGATGACCTCCGCAGAATTTGCAGCCAAGATCTCCGACGAAACAGGCACAGGCAAATTAGTCTTTGCGACCTCGCCGGTATTGATCGCCCCGATACTTGGAACGCCGAACTCAGGGCTTCTCACGAATTGCACGGGCTTTCCGCTGCGAATTTAAGCGGCATGGCGTCGTGGATGCCGTCGTTTCTTACAACGCCAAACGTCACGGATGTAAGGGTAGAACGTTCAGCGCGAACGGTCTTACGAATCCCGGCAACACTTATTTTACGCTTACAGTTTTGAAAGCTCGGCAAGTATTGTATCTGCAGCAAATTTTTCGATCAATAATTTAAACGCTGCAAATGCCGGCACTTACGGCGTTTTCGGTGAGGCACGGCAAGCGGTAGATAGAAGCGGCGGAAACGGCGTTATCTTTGGCAGCAAGTTCACCGCTGTCGTTGCTGGTAACTGTGAAACTGCCTATGGACTTTGGGGAAGGCTGTCTGTGGATGTCGGCAAGACAGCAACAGAAGCCGGTGCTGTGCTTTCGGCACAACGATCAACGGAAGCATCACGACATTTTCAGGCTTGAAACAAGAGCTTGTAAACGCCGGAACTGTTACAAACTTCTACGGCACGTTCACGCGAATACAAAACAACTCCGGCGGAACGATAACCGCCGCGAACGCTCTGCGGGTTTCGGTATTAAACAACGGCAACACCATCCCGAACTTTAAGGGCATCGCGTTTGAAGGCTACAGCGGCAGCGGTGCGATCACGAACAACTATCTGATCTATGCCGACACGTCAACGGCAAGCTATGGCTCAACGCTGAAATACGGCATTTACTTTCTGCCTGATATGCCGTCGCATCATGTCGGGAAGTTTGGGTTGGGAAGTGGCGTAACGGCTCCAACGGCTCGCTTGCAAGTTCGAGACACCGCCGCTCCACAGGTGCGGGTTGAACGCGACTCTGGCAACTATCTTGATATAGCCGTGAGCAGTGCGGGCGTCGTTACGTTCGACGCGGTCGGCGGAAGTTCAGCTTTCTTATTCGGTGACGCTGTAACTTTTACCGAGAGCATCACGCTGGCTGATGCTAAACACATCATTACCAACACGGCGAACGGATCGATAATCGCTACGTCCACTTCGCAAAAACTTGGATTTTGGGGAAAGACGCCCATCGTGCAACCAACAACGGGTGTTGCCGCAGCCACGCGAACAGCAGGAGCGGCAACCGCGATACTTACAGACGATACGTTTGACGGCTACACAGTGGCTCAGGCAATCAAAGCACTACGAAACACAGGACTATTAGCTTAAAAATATGACAAAACAAACAGGCGTATTAGTACCTCTAGACTTGGCGCAAGCCATTGTTAATTTTCTCGAGGAGCAGCCGTTCAAACAGGTCAACGGTCTTTTGCTCGGACTGTCTCAATGCCAGCAAATGGAAGTGAACGTGCCGGAACAAGAGGCAAAAGTAGACGAACCAAAAGGAGCAGAAAAACTATGAGCGACAACTATCAAGCAACATTCGCCGCACCGCTGACACGGGCTGAACTGGTCGCGGACAATCTTTATATTCCGCAGTTTGAGTTTTTACAGGAATCAGACGCACCATACGGCATCAAGGTCGGGCCGGGACGTTGGAATGACCGTCCATATCTCGCAAATTCAGGTGTTAAGATTTATCGGGCGTCGTTGTCACAAGCGGGGACGGGCGCTCCGACTGCTGTAGTTGTGGAAAATACGCTCGGCGGGACGCTGGTGTGGACGCGCAATTCCATTGGGTCATATAGGGCAACACTGACGGGTGCGTTTCCAGATGATACTAAAGTGCTTCTGTTCGCAACCTACGGGTCGAACGTCGGAAGTTACGAGACTGACGGTGTTCTCTTGAGTTGGCAATGGTCTCACGCCAATTATATCCTTTTAAAAGTAATAATCTGACCGTCGGTACTTATGCGGACTTGAATGCCAATAACTGTTCCGTCGAAATCCTTGTCTATCCATAGGAAAAAACTATGTCACAAAAGTTTTTCGCAAAATTTCACGCTCCACTGCCAACCGCGTTGTGGGTGTCAGACAATCCTTACCTCGCTGAATTTGAGTTCGGCGAGGAAAGCGACGGCGGGCGTGGCATCAAACTCGGTCCCGGCTACTGGAACGACTTGCCATATTTCACCGCAAGGGTCCAGCGGTCGTATCTCGAGACAACTATCACCTACAACAACGACGTGACGTTTGGCGATACGGCATTAGTCGGCAACGTAATGTCAGGCGGGCTTTACAAGGTCGAGCTTAACTTCCTGTCAGATAGTGCCGTATCGGAGTTAAGACTAGAATTTGGCGGCACAGCTACGCTAACGGGCAGCGGTGAGTGGATGGCTCGTTCGGACTATGGCACAGGTGAAGTGCTAAGGGTCGTTGACCTGACGACGAATTTTGGGCCGTCCGCCCTTGCCGGGGCTAGCAGCGTCTATCAGTTCGTTGGTTCTATGGAAGTCGGGCCGGATGCGGAAGACGCGGGAACGTTTTTGCTGAGAGGTCGTCAAGCCAGCGCCGACGCGTCCGACACGACGATCTTAGCAGGGGCGACGATGATTTTGACGCAGCTCAATTAGTGGTAGACATTTGGGGCGATTGTACCGACCTAGACCGCCTTAAATCGCCCCAAAACGCCCTTTGCAAAAACGTCAAAACCTCGATAAAACCTAATCAATATAGCATTTTTGGAGACGTGGGCTGTGCGTTCGCAAGGACTTGTCCGGCTATTGATAACAAAGGGGTTACGGGATTTTTATTACATTTTCGATATTTTTGGCGGGATTCGACTTAAACATCCATACGGTTTGAGACATTTTGCACAAAGCACATTAAGCGATTCTGGGCGACTGAATACACCATCCATAACTGTAAACTTCTGCTTCACAGTAACGCCAACATTGCGATGCTTACACGACTGGGTGAATTGTATTCCCGGATAGGTTTGAGCAAGAGCCTTGTCTCGTTCCTTATCTGAACCGAGATATGTAGTTGTAGAAACTTTCGTTTTCAGTGTCATTTCACCGCCTTTATCAATACGGGTCTATTTATGGGAATTATATACTTGACTCCCGTTTTTGAAAAATGAACCTATTAAGTCCAACAACCAGAAGCGTTACAAGACGAATCCCCTTGACCGAACAAAGGATGTTCGGGAGCGTCGAACGGTCAAGTCTGCCACGTCGAGCGGAACGCCGGAACGATGCAGATAGAGGCCGCCTTGTTCGTCATTAGCCGTAATTTGCTTTTCGAGATTGACCGCAAAGTGAAAATCATCAGGGTCATCTTGTTTTTTGCTCTTGCCATTCGGCGTTCGTCATAAACGGACACATTTTGCACCGCGATTTACGGGGTTCCGGCAATCCGGCATCCAAAATAGTGCGGATACACTCATCACGGGACATGGTAATTCCGTATCCCATAAGCAGAGGCCAGTTAATTTCCGCCCATTTTCGTTTAGACGGCTTACAACGTCCGATTTCGTCTCGGCTGTAACCGAGCCATTGAATGACTGGATTCTTTGGGCCGTAGCCGCGTTCAGGCTCACGCAACCAACGATAAACAACGTCACGTTTCCATTCGCCACTGCAAAAGGTTCGGAGTTGTCCCACGCCGTTGGCGGTATATGCCGGAATCAAAACGCCGCCTTTCGAGTCGTAGAGATCATGCAGAGCGTATCTGTGCGGAATAATTTCGACCGTAAGGCCAACTTTATCAAGCAATGGTTGCATGTGTTCCGTGAGATACCGCCAAGTCGAAGATGCTTCGCGTCCAGTGTCGGCGATCACTGCACGTTCCGGCACGGGCAAGCGGCCATCGACAATAAGATTGCCAATCGCCACCGATTGTTTGCCGCCGCCGTAACTCCAAATAATAGGCTTCATAGTGTTATTTCTTCTTTTTCTTTTTCGCCTTTGGCGGTTTCGGTTGTCTGTCTTTTGGCCTGTAATTCAGCACTTTATCGGTTATTTTGTCTAGCGCTTCGGGAATCTCTTTTTTCTCATTCATGCCGTCAACTCCTTATAGGTCAATCGTTTGTTAAAGGACGCGAGAACGAAGCTATCAAGCCTTTCGAGCGTGTGATATTTGACGTTTCCGAAGTTCAGCCGGAACGTAAATTCAGCAACGTAGCGGTCAAGATGCTTCGGGCTAACATGATGGTAAACGCCAGTAATTCCGCGTTTCAGCAACGCCCAAACGCTTTCAATAGAATTGGTGCTTATCAGTCCGCGTCCGTATTCACCGCCCGAATGGTTGACCGATGCGTGATGGAAATACAGTCCGTCCAGATCGCTATATGCGCCGTGTTCGTCAGTAAATACGGTCGAACCGACTTCAACGTGATTGTGGATTTCCTGTTGGATAACGGGCAAGCTGTTGTTTTTGATGTGCATTGCTTTGGTTCTACCGCCGCGCTCACGCATACCGAGAACGGCTTGCTTACCGACAGAGCCGCGTCCGCGATTCAACTTCAAATTGGCGTGTTTGTTCGCTTCCTTGCCGCCGATATAGGTTTCGTCAATTTCGACAACTCCACGAAGTTTATCAATGTCGGAGCCGCAAGCCTCACGGAGCCTTTGAAGCATAAACCACGCCGACTTCTGCGTAACGCCTATCTCTTTGCCGAGTTGGAGCGACGAAATACCCTTACGAGCCGTTACGAGCAAATACATCGCATAGATCCACTTGTGAAGCGGAACGTGCGAACGCTCAAAGATCGTTCCAGTCCGAACCGTGAAATCCAGTTTACAGGCGTTACACCGATAGTAACCGCCTTTCCGCGTGGTTATCCGTTCGCCCTTTTTGCACGTCGGACACGTTACGCCATCAGGCCATAAGCGAGACTCTAGGTAGAGCCTCGCGGATTCTGCGTCGGGAAACATTTGGAATAGTTCAAAGGTTGATATTGTGCTTTTGCTCATATAGCCCTCCATTCCTCTGCATCTGCTCGACAGTTGGGACACAGCACTTTACTGGCCTCTACGATCCATCCGTGCTTCCAAGCGGTTTTTGCAAACTGGCGAGTCTCAAAAGCACAGGCGTGTAGCAAGACGTTTTTAAGATTCTCTGTTCTGGCTTCGTCACATTCAGAGCATTCGAGAATCAGCATTCGCTTAACCGCATCCATTAAAGCGTCGGTATCTTGTTCGCCTTTCTTTGTCAGATTACCGAACTTATCCTCATCGCCTTTACAAAATTGACATATACCACAATCGCAGTAAGGGTCGTGTTTATAGCCATGCCGCTCCAATTCCTTTTGTTTCATACCTTCCTCCATTCACGGTCGCCTTCGTGATCCCCAAACCGTCCATGTAAGACGCATTGTAAAACATCTTCACAATGCTCACGGTCGTAGCCAAAGGCGGTGACAACAAACTTGTCAGACGTAAATATCAGCTCCGACGGGTAATCTGAGTGTCCGGCTCCTGCGTCCATCTCAAGCCGTTCGTTCGGGTTATCTCTGTGATGTTGTCCGACGTGAACCAGACTGAAATTGCTACACGGACACGGCTTCGCATCTATCTCCATCCCCATAAATACTCCCACTAGGCAGTCCATGCGTTTTCTGGACACGGCGTCATATAAATCATGATCCTTTTCCAAATGCCCGCATTGGCACACTCGCGGGCTATACGTTTCGATTTCGCCAGCTACTTTCATCCTCTTCCTCCTTGATTTCATCCGCTTTTCCGTTCCAGCCTTCCGCATAGGCAGCAAAAGCTACTGAGCGAACATACATTTCTGTCGAGATTTGACGCGGCGTTTCATTGATAATCCTATCAACTGCGACTCGCGCGGCATCCCGTCTTGTTTTCTGTACTTCATCCTCAACCAAACACATATTATTTTTCCTCCAAAGCCGCATATAGATCGTCCGTTGACATATCTTCCAGCCCTAGAAATTCGCGTTCGTCTGCTATCTCTTTTTCCGTTTGGAATAGCTGCGTAGCTTGGGCTTTCCATTGAGCGTCATTCTTTTGCACGTCTATCATCCGCTCCCGTATACGAACCGCCCGTTCTTCTAAAGCATGTAAGTGGCTAAAATCTGTCATTTTCATTTTCTCCTGTATTTTACTGTGGCTTCTGCAACCAACAATCAAAATATAGCAGATTTATTTGAGGGAGTCAAGTATATAATTCCCTTTTGTTTCAGAACCGGAATCTTTTGCGTTGTGAAAAGTTCCGGCTCTAGATTCTTTTCGTCGCGAATCGTTTTCACTATCAGCGAGTATACCAATCCTGACATCGTCATCCCCCTCGCATCAGCAACGATTTTTAACTCGTCTTTGACTGCCGGTTTCAGTCGAATGTGTAAATGATCGTCTTTGGTTTTCACAGTCACGAATTCATACATAAATCACCTCAAAAAGAAAAACAACACAAAATGTAAAAAAAGGTGTTGACAATGTGTATTTGAAATGTATAATCACAATGTCAACACAAATTGACCACAAAAGGGATATTTCAAAATGGGAAATAAAGACGAAACATTACACATAAAAATCCGCAGCGATGAAAAGGACGAGATTACGGAAACGGCCGAGTATCTAGACATTCCTGTTTCTCAATTCATTCGCGAGGCAGCCCGCGAAAAAATTGCGATAGTCAGGGAAAGGGCACAGTACGCCGGTATGGATGTAACCAAAGAAGGCGTGACTGTTGTCGATGGCAACGGCAAAATTCTGCAAAAACCGATAACGGGAGCGGCAGCATGAACGAAAAACGCAATCATCGCTTTACCAATCTGACCGGCCAGCGCTTTGGGCGGCTTCTTGTGATCGGCTTCGCCGGTGTCATAAAAGGAACGGGTCGATGGCATTGCCTTTGTTCGTGCGGAAATCTGGCAGTTGTTCGATCATCGAGCCTTTTGCATCGAAAACGACCGACGACCTCGTGCAAATGCCTCAATCACGAAGCAACCGGCTTGCGATCTCGCACAAACGGTCAATCATTAGGCCGCAAGCAAACTCCTGAATATCGCAGCTATCGAGCCGCAAAAGAACGATGCAACAACCCTAATCACATCAACTTTGCTAGTTATGGCGGTCGCGGCATTAGGTTCCTTTTCACATCATTTGACGAGTTCTTTGCCGAAGTCGGCATGAAGCCGACACCGGAACATTCAATAGATCGCTATCCCGATACGAACGGGAACTATCAAGTCGGAAACGTCCGCTGGGCGACGCCGACACAGCAAGCAAATAATCGCCGGCCTCGCAGAATACCGGCGACAGTAACTTAGATCGACATTCCGGCGGGATGTGAGATAGCGCCGGAGTCATGAGGGCGAGGACTCGCGAAAGCTACCATTGCCCTCAAAAGTTTGGCCGCAAGGGGCCAAGGGCAGGACGCGGAGCGGAGCAGGAAACATTGGCGTGTTTTTTCGCTTCGCGTCCTTTAAGAAAACAGGAGAATCATGACAGACGAAATAACACCAAAGCCCAAGAGAAAACGAAAAACACAGGTTGCTAAGCAGGAAACGACCGGTCCGCGTCCGGCGACCGTTACTGTCATTTTGCCGCGAAATTGCAAACGAACAAATTTGAGTGTTGACGCTCTCGACAGTAACACTCGCGATCTAGCATTGAAGACGAACATTTTGATCGACGGTGACATTCTCTTATGCCGTTCGATGAAGGTTGTCAGTCAGGGCGGCGAAGAGTGTCTGCAAATCACTGTTCGCCAAGGCTCATTCAAATTTGCAGAGACTGCGTAAATTTTCAAGTAACTCACCGCACGAGCGGCACTGTTACACATTAACGAACAAGCGGGGCAACTTAAAGTGGAATTTTTAGCGGCCTTTACAGGTTAAAAGTTGGAGATCTTTATGATGGATTCACAGTCGGTTATCAGCGAAGTTACGGCGGGGCATGTTAAGGAATTGGCGGCGAAGTATGACATCAGCCTGACGCGGATGTACGAAATGCTCGGCGATCAATGCACCTACGCAAAGACCAAGAAGCTCATTCGAAAGATCGCGATGGTCAATCCCGAAGGCGTTTGGCTGATCAAGGCGGACATGGACGCGATGTTTCTCGACCTGCTCGAAGAGGCGGGCGAGGTTTCGGTCGCGGAGCTGCACAAAGAATCGACCGAGGCCGTGCAGGCCGAGCTTGAAGGCAAGCCGGTCGCCGATCGCAAACGCGAGATCCGCGAAGCCATCGCATCGCTCCAGCGGCAGTTAAATCACCTCGACACGCTCGGCTTTTCGCCCGCCGACGAGATCGCCCGGCATAAGGACAGGAAGGTAGCGAGGTAAAAAATATGAGAACACTAATGATTGTCTTGTGTATTGCAGGATGGGGATTTAATGGCCTTTCGATGGCCATTGGCGGAATAACTACGCTGAATGCCGTTAATGGCATCTTCCATCTTTTCGTAACCGGTTTCGTTCTATTTGTGCTTTGGAAAACAAAGGACTAATGACACTCGCCCAGCTTAAAAATTCGCCGAAAGGCACGACGGAGATCAATTCGGGCGAGACGATTGATTGTCCGGCGGGAAGGCCTGAGATGAAGTTTGTCGCGGTGCATTACGAGAAAGGGCATCGCAAGATCACGCCGAGATTATTTTACGCAGCGACCGAGGCCGAGGCTCTCGAAAAAGCCCGGGAACACGACAGAAAACGAAAGGAGCAATTTACAAAATGGAAGATCAACGCAAAAACCCGAAGGCAGACCGGCGCAACGTGCGGCAAGTAAAGCCGTCGCTGTTCAAGCACATTTTATCGTGCATTTTGTTCATGGCGTTTGGTGCATTTTTTATGATGCTCTGGCTCATCGAGCCGCACGAGATCGTCGATGTTGCTGAGATCTTCTGGGGGATTCAATAGATCAAATGACAACCGCCATTCAGCAGCAGGCCATTGATGAGATCACGCATGTTTCGGGCGTTTCGGTGGCGATGGTGTGGATCTACGGGCAGATGGTTTGGGCGGAGTTGCCGGCGTTTCGGTTTATCGCTTTACGCGGGCGGCAGCAGCTGGAAGTCTCGCTGATGGCCGGACAGGTCAAACGGTACCGCGACGGCGAGTCGCAGTTCTTCCTGATCGAAATGCCCCTCGGCATGGCCATCGCACTCGACCTAACCGAATTCGTCCTGCCGCCCGACGAACTCGAACGAATGAAAAGGAATATCGACGTCTCAAGGGCGTGGTGAAATTATGGAATCAACAGCAATCCAAACAGCATACGATACGGCATCCGCAGCGCTCGCAACGCTGCCCGACAATATCGAAACCGAGATCCGGTCACTCATTCGTCAAACGAAGATCAGCGACGATCGGGCCGTCAAGGTCATGGAATGCTTCGCGGCGGACTTCCAGCCGTTTCTTGAGATCAAGGCCGAGGCTGAGGCCATCGTCGTCACAGATCCGTCACAAACCGATCTGATCGCCCGGGCGAAGGACATCGACAAGATGCTCAGCCATGTCGATAAGTCTCTCACTGAACGTCACAAAATCGAAAAAGAACCGCTTCTGCGGCCCGCTCAACTGCTCGACGGAATCCGTCGGACGTACAGCAACGCCGTCAACAAAGTTCGCGATCACCTCAAGGCCCAATCAACCTACGTCGAACGTCTCGAAAAAGAACGCATCGATAAACTCATCACCGCACGCAAAGCAAAACTCGCGAAATTCGAAGCCGCAGACATGCTCATCGTCGGCCTCGGCACGATACCTGACGACCAGTTCGAGGTCTATTTGCTCGGGGCAAAAGCTGCTTTTGAAACTCGAAAAGAGCAGGAACGCATCGAGGCCGAGCAGCGTGCGATTGACGCCGAGGCAAATGAAAAACTTCGACAGGAAAACGCACGCATTGCCGCCGAGAAAGCCGAAGCCGACGAAAGGGCTCGCGAGGCTGATCGCAAAGCAAAAGAAGCCCAGGACGAACTGGACAGGATCGAACGCGAGAAGGCCTTGGAAGCCGAGCGGCTTGCTGCCATCGAAAAAACCAAATCTCTCGCCCCGGATAAAGAAAAATTATTGATATTTGTTGACGAGCTTCGGGCGATCAAACTGCCGATGCTTTCGTCACCAGAAGCCGACGGACGCCTCAGTTATTTTAATCGGGCTTTTCAATCGGCCATCGACAATCTTGAGACCGCCGCCAACGAACTCACGGGCGACTGTCCTTTTTAACAAAACAAACAGGAGAAAAATCATGTACACAGGAACAGCAATGGAAACAAGATCAGCGGCGGACGATCCGAGAAACACGGACCTCGTTCACAGAGAACCGAACGGCGGGGCTTTGGTCGTCGGGCAGGAAATGTCGCCCGAGATCTTTAAGGCCCGGATCGAACGCGAGCAGCAGATGCGGGATATTTTGAAAGACTATGTGCAAAAGAACATGAAGGAAGATCATCACTTCTCGCACAAGCTCGGCACGACGACGCTCGCAAAACCGATGCTGCTGCAGGAAGGCACGCGGAACATCTGCTCGCTTTTCAAGCTATTTTTTGGCAATCCGGAAACGACCGAGACATATCTCGACGGCGATCACTTTCGCGTGCGGGCACACGTCAAACTTTACAACGCCGAGGGCCGTCAGATCGCTTCGGGCGACGGCATCTGCTCGACGCGTGAGAAAAAATACGCTTACCTCACCGGCGCGAGGCTTTGCCCGGAATGCGATCAGCCGACGGTCCGCAAAGATAACAAAACGCAGGGCGGCGGATTTTACTGCTGGAAAAAGACGGCGTTTCGAACGGCTGCGGTGCAAAGTTTGCCGCAAACGACGAACGCGTCATCGGACAGCAGACGGGCCGCGTCGAGAATCCCGACAAGGCCGATCTCGAAAACACCGTCTTGAAAATGGCGATCAAACGAGCAAAGACCGCCGCCGTCTGCGATGTGCCGATGGTGTCCGAGATATTTGCACCGGAAGACGACGCGACGCCGAAACCGGAAACACGACCTTCGACCGCAGCCCGCCCGTCCGCGACCAACCAAACGCGACCTGCTCAGCAGACAGCTTCATCGCCTGCCGAGCAGGGCACGTCTTTGTCGGACGACGAGGTCACGGCTTTGCGTGTTGATGTGAACGAACTGCTCAATCTGAAATTCGCCGGTGACGTGGACGAGATCGCGAAATACCTTAACGGGCGAAACGTCGATGTGATGCTCGCGAGCGCTTTGCAGGCGATGAAGTCAGCACTGGCGGCGTTGTAAAACAAGTTTCCGGTGAAAGGCCGCAGAAGCCCGAGGCGGCAACGAGTCGAGGGCGTAGCTGAAACGATAAGATGACAATCCAAAATCTTTCACCGGATTTAATTTTTGACAAGGTTGCGTGGGTGCAGTTGTAACTCGAAAGCCCGCCGAACTCGCCAATACACTGACCGGAAACAGGGCGAGCGATGCCACGCTTCGGCGGCAAAATTTGAAAAAGTTTCGGCTGATCAACATAGGCCGAAATAGCCGATAACACCTCCAAAGCCCCGGCGGTCTGTTTCGGCGATGACAGGACTCACCGCCGGGCATTGATTGAGGAAAAATATGAGACGAACAACTGATATTTTGCGGCCTTGCCGGTGCATCACTTGCCGGCAGGACATTCATCCGAGGGCGATCTTGCTTGCTGCGGTGATCCTTGCCGTCGCCATCGTCGCCGCCGGACAGATTACGGAGTGGAAATGGATATTTTAATTCACGTTGCTTACATCGGCGTCATTGCGGTGCTTTCGTCTGCCGTCGCTTTGCTGGCATGGCGAAAACGTGTCTGGAAGCGTCGAGCGATCGCGGAAAATCCCGGCTTCTGGCACGCCTTTCGAGCCGCCATCGCTGACGAGACGAACCTGCCAAAACCGCCGAAAGGCAAAGACGACTGGCCGAACAGGATCGAGGTTAAAGACAAATGAGCGAAATACACATTCAGCCGTCAATGTTTGATGAACGCATGATCTATATTCCTCCGCCCGGTGCCGATCCGACCGCTTGTGTGATTAACGGCAATCCGCGTCAGGCGGTGATCGACGCGGCTTTGGATGCCGCTCATGAGGAATGGAAGGCGGCTTATGAGCGATACATCCTGACCTTTGCGTCGGTCGCTCACGAGCCTTTTTCGGCTGAGGATGTCCGCTTGCGGTACGAGCAAAGCCACGGCCCGCAGACGAAGAAACAACAGGCCTCCGGCGGCATCTTTCAACGTTTGCAGAAGCAAGGCAAACTCATCGCCGTCGGCAAAAAGCGTTCTAAAAAATACGGCAACGATCTTACAAGTTATAGGAAGGGAATCTAAATGCAGATCTATCTGGCGGGCAAGATAACAGGATTAGACGAAGACGTCGCGTTTCGACTATTTGAATCGGCCGAGGCGTTCATTGTCGCAAAAGGACACACGCCGCTTAATCCGATGAAGCTGGTCGATCAGAAGCCAGGGCGTGAGTATTTTGAATATTTGTTCGACGCTTTGCAGATCATGATCTTTCAGGGCGAGGGCGTTTATTTTCTATCGAACTGGCGCGACTCGAAAGGTGCCCACATCGAACACGCTTTGCCGAGATCTTTAATATTCCGATCTATTACGCCGCGTCCGAGCTACCCGTCAGCAGCGACCGGCGGCCGGAGAAATAAATATGATGGCAAAGATTTGTGATTTTTGTAGGCAAGCAAAAGAAGGCATCCCTGCTGCATCAATGATGGCGATTGAAACAACATTTAAGGGGCAGGCAGTATCGGTTGCCGTCCTGCTTGTTGGTAACCCGCCTGTAGATTGTTGCCCTGAGTGTTTTGAAGAGATCGTTCCGCAGGCTTTTCAAGAGCTAAACAATAGTAATAATGCCGCAGCCTAACGCCGTTAATTTAGTTTTGCCGACGCCGCCGGCTTTGAATCACTTGCATTTTTCGCGGGTGGTGACGCCGAAGTTTGGTGGAAAAAAGGCTTTTGTGCAGCGTGGGCTGACCGCTGACGGCATCGCTTACAAAAACGATGTCGCGAAAGAGGCAAAGCGGCTCGGCATCGTTCCGTTTGTGGGTGATGTGGGCGTGACGATCAAGTGGTTCAGGCCGCGAAGGGTCGGCGATCTCGACGGCATCTTTAAGATCGTGCTCGACAGCCTGACGGGCTTTGCCTACCACGACGACAAGCAGATCAAACGCCTGCGTGCCGAGCGGTTCGAGGACAAACTCAATCCGCGTGTCGAGATCGAGATCAGGGCGATGGGGCTTTGTTAGAAAAATGGAGAATGTGAAACATATCATCAGTCTGGGAGCAGGCGTTCAGTCATCAACAATGGCTTTAATGGCGGCACACGGCGAGATCACGCCGATACCAGACTGTGCGATTTTCGCTGATACACAGGCCGAGCCGCAAAGCGTGTACACATGGCTTGATTGGCTTGAAAAGAGCTGCCATTTCCGGTGTATCGAGTAACTAAGGGGTCTCTTGCAGTGGTCTCGACCACTATTCGAAGGTCTAAAAACGACAAACTTTACACGAATGGCCAGCCGCCAGCATTCATGATGCTTCGACGCGGTAAAAATAATGGCAAAAGGTGACTGGTTTTTTAAGTTTGAACTACCGGCTTGGCGAAAGCCGAAGGTGAGAATGTGTTCGCTCGCGACGCGCGGTTTTTGGCTGGAATGTATCGCAATTATGCGCGAAGCGGGCAACCCGGAGATGAAAGGAACCTATGAAGATTTTGCGAAAGCGACGGGATGTTTTCCTGACGAAGCAAAGAGATGTATTGCGGAACTCAAACGCTACAACACGGCCGATGTAACGCTTGTAACGCTTCGTAACAAAATTGTAACGCTCAAATCACGCAAGTACGCGAGAGAACTTAAAGCTAAAGAATTGAGTAACTTACGAGTCCAGAAATTTAGAGATAAACAAAATGTAACGCCTGAGAAACGCTTATCAGAAAGAAGTAATAAGAAAGAAGAAATAAAAGAAGAAGAAAAGAGGGAGGCGTCGGCCAAGCCGACCGCACCCGCGAAGAAGTATCATCCGGCCATCGAATCGGTCAGAACGATCACCGGAAAACTGCCGCGAATAGAACTCCACGAAACGATCACCAGCGGGCTGGGAAGCGAGATCGATATGGACAAGCTGCGTGAATGTCGGACGGCCTGGGTGGCACGAGGCTACAATCCCGGAAACTTCGCCTGGGCTCTCGAATGGTATCGAAACGGCATCCCAACCCAAAACGGCAGCGGAACCAAAACCGAAGATCCCGGCAAACGATGCGACGCCTGCCGCGATACCGACGGCAGAATTTACGGAACACTCGAATCATGGCCCTGCGACAAATGCCGCCCGCAGGCCTACAAATCATGGCTCAGATCACGAGGCAAGGTCTGAAATAACGACGACAGGAAAAGTAATATGAGCAACCAAAACAAAGGCGACGAGGCGAAGTTGGCTTGGAAAACGTGGATGAATCACGTCGAGCCAGAGGTTTACGCAAAAGCAGGCGAACAAGATATATTCGTGGCAGGCTTCGACGCCGGACAGCGAGCGAAGGCGTTGGAGATTGCGAAGCTGAAAATAGCATTAGCCGACGCCATCCGCTGTCCGATGGGCGTGTGTCCTGATTCAGCGGTTGGGCTTTTTAACGGTCGAGGAGTTACACGACGCGGAAAATAGACGCATTGAGGGAAAATCGCCCGCGTGTAAATACATCGAAAAACTAAAGGAGAACGAAAATGGATAATCGGCGGAAAGTCCAAAAGGAAGCAATAAAATGGATTGATGATACTTTTGCGGCACAGGGCGCTGAAACGCCAAAGAACTATAATCCGAAACATATCGACATGGCAGACTTCGCACTCGAACGCGAGAAAGCCCTCATAGCGACGTTGAGGGCGCGGGTGGAGGCGATGAAAGCCCGTAAAGACGGCGATGAGGACGGTTACTATGCTCAGGGTTATTTGGAGACAAAAGCGGATTTTCGAGCAATCCTAGACGAAATGGAGGCTGTATGAACGAAGCAAAGATCGAGACGATTTTGGAGTGTATAAAGACAATTCCGCTAGACGAGACTGTGTATCGCTGCCCGCAGTATTTGCACTTAGAAATAGGCTGTACTCGTATATGTGACACCAACGACCTCAAATCTCTAGCCAACGAACACGCCGCCGCGATGTCCGAGGTCGCGATTCTCAAAGAGAAAATTGAAACATCAATTGCCGTTCTCGGAAGAGTTGATGCGGCATTTAACGGAGTCGAGGATTTAGGTATAGCTGATGACGTTGACACTTTGAGACGGCAACTGCGAAAAGCGATAACAAAAGACACCGAGCCTCAGCCGTTCGAGGCACTGAACCCGCAGGGAGGAGAACGTGATGAAAATGACAAACAACAAGAACTTGCTGAGCGCGTGGAGTTGTTTACCCGATCCGCTCATAATCCGATAGGCGTTCTAATGATGGAACTGTTGTTAGAAATTCTTGAACAATTGATAGCAATACGGGAAAGCACTAAAAGGGTACGTGCTTATACCCTCAAGGGAGGTAAATGAATGATTTTATGTTATATTAACATTTTTGGTCTTTTCTTATGCAAAATCCGCTTGCCAATAAGCCTCTCACGCAGGGCGTTCTCGGCAATTTTATCTTTCAGGTACTTTGGTATGCAGGAGGTGTGGCAGTGACTACACTTACCGGATATTCTGCCTACGTCAAAGAATTGCCGCTTTGGGCAGTCAGTCTTATTTCTGTTTCTACTCTTTGTGCAACCGTGTGGCTTTTGAACGGCCTGATCTGGTTGAAACAGTGGCGAAGCGGTCAAGCCACAGAAAATGGGGATTCAGGAAAAGGGTTATCAATCTTACCGGACGCCGAGCCAGATGATGAATTGCGAGGTCGTTATCAAGCTGTATATGCCGAAAATGAGGGGCGGAAAACGGAAATTGACACGCTTAGCGCAAGAATTGAACGGCTTAAAGAGAACCACAAGCAAGACCTGCGGGAACAACAAAAAGAAATTGATGGGCTGAAGCAATCTCTGGTTCGGGCGGGCGATAATTACACTACATTAGAGGGGCATTATGAAAGCAAAAAATGGCTATATGAATTAGCGGCATCCCACGCTCAATTTCCTGAATGGTTTGTTACCATTCAGCCCACAAAGGCGTGGATTGCGGATAGCGGTAAGCACGGAGTTTTAGATTATATTGCTTTTACTTTGAAGATCGTAAACCATTCAGTTTTCGACATTGCCGTTGAAAAGAATTGGGCGGTGATATAATGTTTAGAGGTAAAGGCTTGAAAAGACTAAAGTTTGTGGATAAACCGCCAAAACAATTACAGAATAATGAGGATACAGTTCTAGTGATATACCAAGAATTAGACCCTAGGGAAAGAGACTTTATTGAAGAGGGGTGGCAGGAATTTACTCAAAACAAAGATGCGTCAGACCTGAATTTTCACTTCTCAAAACTACAAATTACAATAAAAGGTAGTGATAAATTTCCAGAGGTGGCATCTAAACAGTTAGTTATAGGCGATAGCGTGCAGGCGAAATTTAGTGAATTACGAGAGAAATTATGGTCAGTGAACGCACCGTAAAAATAAAACAAAAAGAAGACGTGAAAAAGACTTCTAATCAGGCCGTCCAAGAAATCTCGGAAGCCGACGAAGAAATGTTCTCGCAAGAGGATTTTCAGGACGCCTTAAAAAAAGGCTAGTCAACGGATTTGCGAACCTGACCAAGAAACTGAAGAAACATAGGCGTTTCGTCGTTTCGGCGGTTGTAACGAAACGCGTATTCATTGACATAGCTTTGTAGATGCTGACGGCTCGTGTGCCTGTAAACGCCTTTAATGCCACCTTTGAGGATTGACCAAAAGCCTTCAATGGTATTTGTATGATTTTCGCCTTGCACATAAACCCGTTTACCGTGATAAATGCGGTGGTGGGTGTAGCCGTGATCTTTGACTTTGTTGTAGGACTTCCATTCGTCGGTAAATACGGTCGATTGAGTCTCGATAGAATTGCAGACAAAATTAAGTAAGGTCGGAGCGCTTCCTCTGGGATAACTTTCGTTTTGACTTTGCCACCGTCACGCTCTACGGCTCCAGCAACGACGGCTTTGGTTTTGGTGTTGCGACCTCTGATATTTGTGCCGATGTGCTTACCGCCTATGTATGTTTCGTCAACTTCAACTTTTCCGGTCAGTTTGTCGGCGTCGGATTCGTCAAGCATAGATCGAATTTGCTTAAACATACGCCAAGCGGTTTTATAGGTAACGCCTAATTCACGTTCAAGCTGTTTAGCTGATATGCCGCACCGTGTTGAAGCCATAAGAAAGACGGCATAAAACCAATCGGTCAAAGGCGTTGTTGATTTGTGATAGATGGTTCCGGCGGTCGGGTGAACGTGATGACCGCAAATTTGACACGAATAGCTTCGGCGTGAGGCTACTTTATGGTGCTTGGTGATTTTCTCGCACTTTTTACAGGTGATACCCTCTGGATATAGCAAATCTTTGAGATATTCGAGACAGGCATCATCGGTCGGAAATTGATTACGAAAATCTTTGACCGTATATCGCTTCATTTTGGGTTTAACTGCTGCTTTCATAATAGTTAGCCTCTCGACTAACTATAATAATAGCAAAATTTATACCTACCGTCAAGGATAATCACGAAAGGGTAATATGAACGTAAAACACCAATTCACGATTACTATTTTGAGAACGAATCAACGCCACCACAACTATTTGTTCACCCGTCTTCTGAGGTTGACCAGAAGTGGTTGGATTTTGTTGGCGATGTGCTAGTTCTTTTTGAGAAGCACTATCCAGTGCCAACGCCAGCAATTATAGACGCACAGGAGCAATCAAAATGACTAAAACCCCGACACCACAACCCGCCGAGCGAGGCGCAGCCCAAGACGCGGCGAGACCACTGCCAAGACTGGAATACGACCAAGGGCAAGACGGTTACTGGATTAAAACAGGGGCATATCCTGACGGCAATACTTGTCTTTTGCACTCTGATATTGACGCGTTGAATCAGTTGGCAGGGAAGCCGTTGCTAATTTACAACGCCGCCCTGACCGCCGCCGAACCCGCTGGCAGTCACGCCTTCACCTTTTCAGATACTTGCACGAAATGCGGTAAGAACGCCTACGAGGACGGCATAGACTTGAAGCGATGCAGGCCCGCTGGCGGTGCGAGTGAGTTTCAAAGCCGCTTGAGGCTCGGTTTATCTTGCGGACATACTTGGAACGGCACTGCGTTTGATCGTTGCCCGCAATGCGGCGATGTCGCGGCCGAACAACCAACCAAACCGCAGGCTGATGCCAAAGCCGACAGGGAGGCGGGCGTTTGTGAATGTGGGCATCGGAAACAGAATGGCGTATGTACTCGACCGGATCGACATTGCGAGGAATGCAAAGAGGCCCTTCCCGGACATCGACATTTTTGTTCAACGATCAACCCCGCCAAAGCCGACAGGGAGGCCTTGAAGCACGAGGCTTCTTGGCTTTACAGTGAGAATTTTGACATCGGTGACGACGAGGAACTTGAGAGAGTTGGTGACTTTGCGGCGACCTTCCACTTAGCCCAACTCGCAAAGCACGGGGCGAACAGGGGCCCCCCCCGCCGGGCGGCCCCGGGGGGCCCGGGCCCGCGGGGCCCCCCCGCCCCGGGGGGGCGGGGGGCCGGGGGGAAGACGCGACAGATACGCTTTGGTGGTTTGCCAATGAATATATCGCGTGGCAAAAGATCGAGCCATACCAGAGAGAGCAGGAGGAAGTGATGAGTGAGAATTTCACGGGTCCTAAGGTCATCATCAGAATCGCGGGTATCGCAAGAGCCCGAGGGGTCTTCTTTTCTATTAAAAAAATGAATTTCAACGACAACGGATTTTATGAATAAAGTTTGCACCAAATGCAAAACTGAACAGCCGATCACGGCATTCCCGAAGGATGCACATTTGAAATCGGGCATTAGTTCGCAGTGTCGAAACTGTCACGCGATCCGTTTTCGAAAGCACTATCTCGCGAACAAGGAAAAGATCGATCAGCGATCCCGTCAATGGCAGGCGGACCATCCCGAGCGCGTCAAAGAGTTACAAGCGAGAAATTACAAGTATCAGAAAATTTCAGAGGATGAATGGAAAGAGCGAAAGGCTGCGACTCGAATTAGAACCCAAGAAAGCACTAGACAGAACGCCCTCGAATGGCGTCACAGATTAAAAAACGACCCTATTCGCTTATCACAGCACAGAGAAAAACGGAGAGATTACATCAACAACTGGCGAGCCCAAATAAGAAACATCCGTGATATTCAGGAATTAAAAAAGGACATCGAACGTATAAAAGCACAAGGCGTCCGGCTAAAGAAAGCACATACCAAGATTTGCCCAATCCTAAAATACGACCCTGCTCTTTACCGTGCTGCCCAAAAAGAAATAAAACGGGCGTGCGATGACCGGCGAGACCCAGAGAAAAAGCGTCAAAATCGCGTGCAATGGAAAAAGAACAATCCCGCCGCTATTTCCGCTCAACGGTATCGGCGACGGACTCACTTAAAAAACGCCATTGTTGATCTTACTGAAACACAGTGGCGGGCAATTAAAGCCGCCTATCGGTTCAAATGCGCGTATTGTGGATTGAAAAAGCCACTTACAAAAGATCATATCGTTCCCGTGAAAATGGAAGGCAATCATACCGCGGCAAACATCATTCCAGCGTGCCAAAGCTGCAACAGTTCAAAAGGAGCGCGTCTTCCAAAGGTTTCATATCAACCACATCTCATTAGGTAAAATGGTCGAATTGGATTATGAGGTAAAGCGTGAGGGCTTGTCGTTTGCGGCGAGGGTGAAGTTGCTTGCTTCGGAAGCTCCTGACACCTTTGCGGCCACGGCTCTTCATAGGGCGGCGAATCTGATGGACAGCCACTATGGTTTCAGTGTTCGGGAAAAGAAAAAGGCGATCCTGCAATACATGCGAAAAATGGGTGGAAACTGCTCAATCGTTGAACTCAAGGCTCATTTCAAGTGGCATGTTGACGTGATCTCGCGGCTGGCCGGTGAGCTTGAATCTGACGGTGAGATCGTGTTTTACAATGCCGATCCCGCGGGATCGGGCAGTGGTCGAAAGGCTCGCCGGATGCGGCTGAAGACTGAAACCGTCGGCAATTTATCCCCCCCTAAAACTTAATTAAAGCCAAAAAAAAATAATCTGTTTGGCGTGACATATCGTCTTGCCAAAAGCCTTGCACATCTACGCGATCAGCAGATCAATGCTGCGTATCCGAATCGGGATAAGCGGTCCGACGGATGGATCGGCGATCTATCGCACAAAAACCGCAAGAGCGATCACAATCCGAACGCGGCCGGCGTTGTCTGTGCGATCGATATCGACGAAGACCTCGCGCCGGACATTCATTCGATCAAGGCTGTCGTTGACGCGATCTGTGCGAGCCGTGACAAGCGGGTCAAATACATCATTTACGAAGGCAAGATCACGGTTGAAGGTAGTAATTTGCAGCGCTGGAAGACTTACTCCGGCGTTAATCCGCACGATCATCACGCTCATATTTCAGTCGTTTCCGATCCGACACTGTACGACGACGAACGGGACTGGCACATTTCCGCGGCTGTTCCGGCAGGCGGGAACCCGGGCTCGCTGACAGAGAAAGCCGACGGCGAAAGCGGACCCACACTCGCCGCCGACACGACCATCTCTGCCGCAAAGCCGCCGATTCACGTTGTGAAAAAGGGCGACACGCTGTCGGGTTTATCGATCGAATACGGCCTTTCGGTGGCCGAAATTAAGAAGTTGAACGGGCTGAAATCTGACCTGATCAAGGTCGGGCAGAAGCTGAAAATCAGATAGGAGAAAAACTATTATGACTTGGTCACAATTTATCGGAATTTTAGCAATGGTCGCTCAGGGGATTAACTTTGCGTTGGTGTTCTTTTCGACCTTTTTCGCGGGGCATCCTGAGATATCTGCCATTATTGCGGGTGTTTTGGCGTTCATTCAGGCAGTTACGGGCCGCATACAAGGATCGGCTAACCCTTTGGGGAAGTAATGGCCGATAAGAAAACTAAAACCGAAAAGGTTGATCAGGCTTTCGAGAAGGGCAAAAAGGTCGCGGACACGGTGAAGGAATTCACGCCGCCTTCGGTTGACGGGATGATCGATCAAGGCACTCAGATCGCCGAGGTCGGTTGGGGAATAACGAAGATGCTCAAGGGGCTTTTCGGAAGGAAGAAAAAGTAATGTCAGCAGCGGTTTTCATGCTTTTGTTTTGGTTGGGATTTCGGATCGTTGAGAAGCCTCAGCGGAAGGACGCTGTTCTGACAAGCTATCAGCCGCCAGGCGAAAAGGAAGATCAATGGACCCGAAGCAAAGACAAAAGATAATCAATCGCATCTGGCTCGTGGTATTCGCGGGCGTTCTTTGTTTTGGCGGTTATGGGTTGTGGCGGATCGCGGAGGCCTTTGGCCGCGTGATCTTTGAATAAGGGGAACTCTCACGAATGGGCGAATGGCTGGCTACTAACTGGTTTCAGGTATTGACCTTGCTCGGCATTGTTTTTAGCTGGGCGGTGCATTACGGGATTTCGACGGCGAGATGGAAGTCAATGTCAGATAAAGTCGATGAAATGGAAGTGACGCTGAACAATATGCAGAGCAGTTTTCAGGTTCACACGGCAAACTCCGAGATCCATATCAGCGGAACGCTGCTTAAATTATTTGACGAGCGCTCCGATTTCATCAAGCAGCAGTTTTCCGAAACGCGGGCAGACATTCAGCGTATCGAGGAAAAGATCAATCTAGGGAAATGAAAACACTGGCACTGATCACAATCTTATTTTTTACGGCGTCGGCACAAATGCCGACGGGCACGGCGACACCGGCTGTTGTTGATATAGCCCTGCCTGCAGCGGCGACTATGAAGATCGCATACCCGGCACGGCTTACAGATCCGACGCAGAACGTGGTTTGTGATTACTTTGTCGCAAATTGGGGCAAGGCACGATGGCCCGGCACCAAAACAAGCCCTTGGAGCTATCAGTTCTACCATCGCAAACGCCTCAAGGCAGGCACTTTTGTTTGCGATGTGAGCAATAACAAAGCTGAGGTCAATGGATATTGAGGGGCTTTATCTCAAACATAACAAGCAGATCACGACTTACTGCTTTTCGATGCTCAATGACTGGCAAGACGCAGAGGATATATCACAGGAAGTTTTTACGAGAATCATTGAAAAACCGCCTGTTACCGTAAACCGAAACTGGCTTTTTATATCGGCAAAATTCAAATGCTTAGACTTGCAAAAAAAGAACAGGCGAATCGTTTACTTCGACACGTTGCCGGATATGGAAGTCAACAGCGTATGGCATCAGCGACACAAGATGCCGCAAAGGGAAGTCCGACGCAAACCGCGACCGCCAACGGGATTGACACCGACGAACTATCAGCAACGAACGGCGGCGATCATTGCGGGTATTTGTAGAAAATTGACAAAACAGTTCGCCTGAAAGGGCGGAAATCCAATTATAAATGAGGTGCTATTGGCTATCTCGCCTCGCTGAATTGGATCGAGGGAGTAACTAACTCCCTCAAAATTTATGACGAAAACGGCTGAAATACTTGAAAAATTGGTGAAAGGGCTGAATTTTCTTTCGGAAACGGATGATTTTTGGCAGGTATTTTTGCCGACTGCGAGGCGGAAAGGTGCGGTGACTTCGGCGACGATGAAGGATCTCACGCGGCTCGGCTTTCAGGAGCAGTTGGATTTCGACACGTTCATGGATCACACCATCGCGTCGCAGACCGTTTCGCAAGGCCAGGCCGTCGGCAAACGTTATCGTGAGCTAAGAACAGCATTTATCACGCACCTCGGACAGAGAAAGGTTTTTAAGATGATCAACTCGCCGAACAATTATGAATATTACGTCGTTGGGATCTCCCGCAATAATAATTTGACCGGCGTCTTTGTGACATCGGTCGAGACTTAGGAAATGAAATGTTCAAGATGTCCGCAAAACTCGTTCAACGCCCGCCGTCTGCCGAAAGAATCATAAAATACATGAAAAACGGCATCGCGATAGGCGTGACCAAAACCGCCAAGGAAGCTCAGGCGGCGGTCGTCGCAAATCTGCGCGGGACGTTTACGATCCGCAATGCGTGGCTGACGAATTCGCCGATCGGTATAAAAGTGACCATCGCACGCGGCGACCAGTATCGACCTACGGCCACAATTTACACCACTGCGAAGTTCTTACCGATGCACGAGGCCGGAGCGACAAAGTTTCCGCTTGGCAATCACATCGCCGTGCCGACGAAATTTGCCCGGCCGAACAAAGGCAGCCGCATCCGTGCCGAGCACAGGCCGAAAGCGTTGATAGCCTCGGGCAAGGCGGCGATAGTCGAGAACGACAACGGCACAAAGCTGCTCTATGCCGATCTCGGCGGTGCAAAAGGCTGGGTGCCGATGTACGTTTTGACACCGAAAGCAAAACAGAAAAAAGCCGACATCTGGGAAAAGCCGATCAGGAAAGTCGTAGACCGCAATCTCGCGAAAAACATCGACGCGGGCGTTGCAACGACAATGGCTAGGTTAAAGGCACGGTCATAAAATAAGAGATGAATATAGAAGAAAACTACGGTATCGCAAAAATTAAAGATGAAGGTACGGTGCACCAACTCAGCATTTCATGGGACTTTGACGGCGACATCTCGGAAGTGGACGAGCGCTATCCGACGATGCTTTTCACGCCGGACACGTTCCGCGATCTCCACTTTCACATTGACTTGACCGATGAAGAGGCTATCAGGCTTTATCAGTGGCTCGGCGCCTATCTCGACATGAAAAAAATCAAATAATGGCTCAAGCTGCGGTGAAAATCGAATTCGAAGACATCTCGATCAGTGAGATCGCGAAGCGGTGCAAGCTCGACCGTGCGACGGTGAAGTCTCGGCTCGACGATCTTGGTTATGAGCCGGTGCTTGTTGAAGCAAAACTGACGCTTTACCGCTTTAGCGAAGAGGTGAAATTTGCCCTGCTGTCGGCAAAAGATTCGATCTCGGCGGCAAAACTTCGCGACCTGCGTGCAACCTACGAACTCAAGGAACTAAAACTCGCCGAGGCACGCGGCGAACTGGTCGAGCGAACCGAGATGACGGTGCTCGTGCAGAGCATCGTCGGTGCGATCTATCAGGAATACACGGTCAGGCAGCCGAAACGCATCGCGATGAAGCTCGCGAAGGCAAAAAATCTGATAGAGGTCAAAAAGGTTTTGAAGGCCGACAGCGACCGGATCATGAAGATGTTGAAGAGTAATTTTGCGGCGTTCATCGATCAAAAATAATGACCTATTCGTCAACAGCATTAAAGGCCGTACAAGCTGGCATCGATCTTGCGATACCGGACGAGATGACTACGCCTGAGTGGGCTGAGACGTTTCGGTTTGTCGATCGCGGTTCGCGCAAGGGCAAATGGTCGAACGATACTTTGCCGTTTTTGACGGAGATCATGGCTTGTGCGGACGATCCGTTTGTTCGCGAGATCATTTTTCAAAAATCTTCGCAGGTTGGCGGGACCGAGATGCTGAACAATATCATCGGCAAACGCATTCATCTGGCGCCGACCGAGATCATTTACTGTGCCGAAAAAGAAGACAAGGCAAAGGCGTGGACGCAGGAATCGTTCGACTCGATGGTGCGTGCGACGCCGGAACTGAAAAACGCGATTTATCAAACATCTCAAGACAATAATCAGAACGTCAAACGCTTTCCCGGCGGCGGGCTTTACATCGTGTGGGCGACATCGCCGGCCGAGCTGTCGTCGCGTCCCGCTCAGGTGCTTGCGTTTGACGAGAAGGCCGCGTACAAGCCGACGAATGAAGGCGACGCCGTCAAGCTCGGCGAGGCTCGAACAAAGACCTACGACGGCGAAGAACTGATCATTAAAAACTCGACGCCGCGTCGGTGCGATTGTTCGAAGGCGGGCGAAACTTGTGCGGACATCTCGCACGACTTTGAACGCGGCGATCAGCGTGAGTTTTATGTGCCGTGTCCGCATTGCGAAGAGTTTCAGACGCTGAAATTCGGCGGAAAGGAAACGTCCTTCGGGCTGAAATGGGACAAAGACTCGCCGGAATCGCCATATTATCTCTGCGAACACTGTGCCGCGATGATCGAGGAATTTGACCGCGAGGACATGCTGGCGAAAGGTTACTGGCGGGCGGCGAAGGAATTTAACGGCGTCGCATCGTTTCGCATCAATCAGATCTATTCGCCTTTTGTAAGTTGGGGAAGGATGATCGTCGATTTTCTCGAATCGAAAAAGTCGATGGCAAAGCTCGAGGTTTATACAAACACCGTTCTCGGCGAGGTCTGGAAGCCGGTCGAGCAGATCGAGTACGAAGACCTGACCTGGAACCTCGAAGAATATCCGGCCGTCGTGCCGCCCGGCGTTTTGATGTTGACCGCAGGCGTCGATGTGCAGAAAGATCGTCTTGAGTGCGAGATAGTCGGCTGGGGAAAAGATCACGAATCGTGGTCGATAGATTACAAGGTTTTTTACGGCTCGCCGGGCATCGAGGTCACGAACGACGACGAAGCGGACGAAGAAACCGAGGCTCTCGCGAGCGTTTGGGACGAGCTGGCTGCGTTTCTGATGGGATCGTTTCCGGGCGTTGCCGGAACGCCTGCGTTTCGCATCCAGTGCGTCGGCGTCGATTACGGCTACCTTTCGACCGTCGTCGCAAAATTCTGCAAGAAATACGCGAAGAAACGATGGTTTGCAGTGAAAGGCATCGGCGGTCCGGTCGCTCCGCTGCTCGCAAAACCAACGGTCACAAGTCGCGGCCCGAAGGTCAGGCTATTCCCGGTCGGCACGAACGCAGCGAAGGATGATATTTACTCCGCGTTCAAGGTCGAGAAGCCCGGTCCCGGTTACTGTCATTTTCCGGATCGCCAGCCGTACAACGAAGACGCTCACAAAAAGCAGCTCTGCAGCGAGCGGATGGTGACGCACATTCGCGGCGGGCGAACTTATCGAGTCTATGAGCCGGTCGCGAAAGGCGTCCGCAACGAAGCCCTCGACGTCAGGGTTTACGCACTCGCGGCCAGGGCGATCTTTCCGCCGAATTATGAAGCGATCGCCAGGCGAAGGCTGGCTCATGGCGAGGTTGTGGAGCGTGACGAAACGAGTAGTCAAGAAATGCTTGACAACTCCCCGGACGAACCGCCGACAACGCCGACAACGCCAACGCCGAGAGTTTTGCCGTTTCGCGGCAGTTTAACGAAGAACAATCCATTTGAGGGATACAGACCATGACAGCAACAACACGAACGATCGAGCCGACCGTCATCACGACGCGAGAAGAAGTTCAATGGACAAAATCTTACGATGATTATCCGGCGACGCTCTGGCAGTTGAATTATTATTTTCGCGGTCCCGGCGTTGGATTTAATGCCGCTTGGGGAACTGAGGTTGTCGCCGACGGTTCGGCGTTCGACATCACGGTTCCGGCGACAAAGACCGTGCTGATGACCGTCGCAGGATGGTACACATGGCAGGCGTGGTTGACGGAGATCGCCGACTCGACAAACAAGATCAGGATCGGGCAAGGCCGCACTCGCGTCATTCTTGGTTTTGATCCGACATCGACGGCGACCATCGAAACGCGTTCGACGGCAAAGCAGATCATCGACTCGATCGACGCCGGAATGCTGACGTCCGACGGCAAAACCGTCGAATATCAGGTCTCGACGCCGTCGGGATCGAAAAAGGTCGTGCGTGCGTCGCGCGAAGAGACGATGAAAACGCGTGACAAATACGCCGCGATCTACGCAAATGAACTGGCCGCCGAACGGTCTCGAAATGGAAAGCCGATCATGCAGACGATCAATATGAGGGTTTACGATGAATAAACAAAAGAAAAAGAAACTGTCGGTCAGGATTTGGGACGCATTGTTTCCGCCAAAAAACGAACGAGCTTATGCGGCTGCGAAACGCACACGTCTCAACGCCGACTGGCCGACGACGCCGACCGGTGCGAATTACGAGCAAAAGGTTTCGCTATCGACGCTGATCGCCCGCTCGCGCATCGCCGCTCGCGATTATTTGCACATCGCCAGCTATTTGCAGTTGATGCGTGCGAATGTCATTGGACGCAAAGGCATTCAACTGCAATCGCGAGCCCGAAAAGGCAATGGCAAACTCAACGTAAAACTCAATCAGCACGTCGAGGAAGAGTTTTGGAAATGGGGACAGCCGGAAACTTGCACACTCGCCGGAAACCTCGACTGGAAAGGCGTTCAAGACCTATGCCTCACACAGCGCGAACGCGACGGTGCTTTTCTGATCCAGATGATCGATGCCGACAATGAATATGGATTTTCGCTCAAGGTCTGGGATGTGACATGGTTCGATTTCACCTATAATGACACGCGGACGGACGGCAATCGCATCATAATGTCGATCGAATTTGACGCCAGGGACAAACCGGTCGCATATTGGCTGACGACTCCGACGAGCGAGATGATGTTCACGCGGAACCGATCGCGGACACGCACACGAATTCCAGCCGAGCAGATGATCCACGGCTTTCGAATTCTCGAAGACGCTTCGCAAGTGCACGGAGTTCCGGAACTCGCTCCCGCTTTGCTTCCGGCGAAAAACACCTACAGCTATGTTGAAAGCGTGACGATGGCCTCGCGCGTGAGCGCGAATCAATTTGCGATCCTCAAAAATACCTCCGGCGATGCCGAGGCACAATTCACAGGCAAGGAAACTGACGACGGCAACGAGACAAACCCACTGATCGACTCATCGCCGCTTGCGATCACGCAGATGCTACCGGGATGGGAACTGCAGCAATTCAAGCCAGATCATCCGACTCAGAACCATCCAGCATTCAAAGAAACGCTCGACATGGATGTCGCGACCGCTCTTCGAGTGCCGTATTTCTTGCTGATGGGAAACTGGAAGGCTGTCAACTTTTCATCGTCGCGCGGAGGCCTCGGCGAATTTCGCGAACGCTGCAAGAGCGATCAGGAATTTTATGCAAACACATTGTGCCGCCGCGTTTTTCACGCGTGGGTATTTCGAGCATGGCTTCACGGCAAACTCGATATCACGGCCGCTCAATTTAACGAGATCCAAAACCCGGCATGGCAGCCGCGCGGATTTGCCTATGTCGATCCAACGAAGGACGCCCAGACCGACGTGCTTCGTTTGCAAAACCGTCTTACCACGCCGAGCAGGGTTCACGCCGAAGGCGGCGAAGATTATGCAGACTTTCTCAAGCAATGGGCAGCCGATAAAGAACTTGCTCAGGAAGTTACCGGAACTGACATCGATGAGCTTTATGCTCCGAAGCAGACCTCGGAGGCTCCAGCAGAGAAGCCGAAAGAGTCTGACGATGACGATACGGACGATGATGACGAGGAAGTTCCGCCGAAAAAACGCGAGCTAACAAACGGCCACGATCACGAATTTGTTAGCTAGAAAACAGACGAAACCATTTGTTACACGAAAAGCCCGATATATCGGGCTTTTCGTGCGTTTGGGTACAAGATCAGGTGTATTTATCCCCCCCTAAAATTTAATTGCATTTGATTTTTTTTAATGTTGTAGCCGTCGGGTAATTCCGGCGGCTTTTTCTTATGCCTCAAGACCGCAATTCAATCGACCAGGTTCGCCAGCAAGTTTACGGGAAGATGCAGCGCAGCGACTTCGCGTTTCAGATCCGCGAAGAGGATGTGAATGCAGATTCGCGGACGGTCGAGCTTGCGTTTGCTTCGACAAAGCCGGTCGATAACTGGTACTACGGAGCGATCGAACTGCGAATGGGCAAGAAGAATGTCCGCACGCAGCGGCTCGACAGCGGCGCACCGCTGCTGATGGATCACGACACACGCGATGTTGTCGGTGTGATCGAGAAATACGAATTCAACGAAAAAGAAGGCATCGCCCGCTGCACCGTTCGCTTTGGCGAATCGGCACGGGCACAAGAAGTTTTTAACGACGTTCGCACCGGCATCCGCCAAAACGTCTCGGTCGGCTTTATGATCTGGGACCTCAATCTCAAATCGGACAAAAAAGGTGCCGAGCGGGTTTACACCGCTGACGACTGGGAGCCATACGAAGTTTCGATAGTCGCCGTCCCTGCCGACATCAGCGTCGGCGTCGGCCGTTCGATCGAAGATGAAGAGAATGCTGACCGCACGATTCGATACAAGCTTGAGCTGGACACGACCGAGGTCGACGAAGCTCTCACAGTTCTAGAAGCCTCGCAACAGCGGGCAATTTCACACCAAAAGGAAGATAAAAAAATGACACCAGAAGAGATTGCAGCCGAAGAGGCCAAAAATCAACGAGCCGCTGAACTACTTGCCCGTGAAACGGTCAAGACGGAAATTCGCGAGACGGCCGCCGCACTTGGCAAGCCAGAGCTTGAGCACGCGTTTCATCAGAAGCGATTGCTCGATGAGACCGCCGGCGAGCCGACAATCGCTGAATTCAAGGCGTTTGCCCGCAAGCAGATGCCGCAATCGACATTCGTTCCGCCCGCACCGGTTCCGACCAACGAGAGAACCGAGCTGGCACGCAGCCTGCCGCAGCACGGAGCCGTTCGTGGTTTCGGCGGTGATGCTGAAAAGGCGTTTCGCTTTGGACAGTGGTTCATCGGCGTTGCAGGAAAAGAGGGTGCGAAAGAATCCGCCCGCCAATTCTGCATCGAGAAAGGCATCGTCCGATCGTTCGCCGAGGGCGTCAACGAAACAGGCGGCTTTCTCGTTCCAGAGGAATTCGGAACCGATCTCATCCTGCTTCGCGAAAGCTACGGCGTATTTCGCCAGAACGCGAAGATCGTGCCGATGTCATCCAGCGACCGCACTGACCCGCGACAGATCGGCGGCGTGACGGCATATTTTGCCAACGAAGAATCGGCATTGACCGAATCGACGATGGCATGGGATCAGGTCTCGCTTTCGGCCAAGAAGCTGATCGCACTGACCCGCATCTCGAGTGAGCTTAACGAAGACTCGGCGATCAGCATTGGCGACACAGTTGCCAACGAGATCGCATACGCCTTCGCCAAGAAAGAAGACGAGTGCGGATTCATCGGTGACGGAACATCGACCTACGGCGGCATCAAGGGTGCGACTAACAGACTGAAAGACCTTTCGGGAACCATCGCCAACATCGCCGGATTGCAGGTAGGTTCGGGCAACCTTTATAGCGAACTCGCCCTGGTTGATTTCGAAGGCGTCGTCGGACACTTGCCGCAGTACGCGGACAGCGACCGTGCGGCGTGGTTCGTTCATCGCTCGTTCTACTGGAACGTGATGGTCAAGCTCGCACTCGCTGCGGGCGGCAACACGGCTTCCGAGATCGAGGATGCACGCAATCAGCGGTTCATGGGCTATCGCGTGGTTTACACGCAGGTCATGCCAAAGGCCGAGGCAAACAGCCAGGTCTGTGCATTGTTCGGCGACCTGTCGAAAGCCGCAAGCCTCGGCACACGCCGAGAAGTGACGATCGCGACCAGCGAGCATTCACGCTTTGCCAACGACCAGATCGAGATCAAGGGCACGCAGCGATTTGACATCGTTGTTCACGACATCGGAAACGCATCGGCAACCGCCGCATCGCGTCAGGAAGGTGCCATCGTCGGACTTATCACAGCCGCTTCATAGGGATCGGGCGGGTGAAAATCCCGCCTTTTTTAAGTTTTTCACGAGGAAAATAAAATGCAAAGACTTCAAGACATGACTTTTATCAGCGTGACGCCGCCTGCGGCGATCGTTGACAACGCGGCATTCACGACTGCAACCATCGACACCTACGGCTATGACGAGATGATGATCGTTGCCTATTTCGGAGCGATGGACATCGCGATGGCGGCTCTCAAGGTGCAGGAATCTGACGCGTCGAACATGTCCGGTGCCGCCGACGTTTCCGGAGCCGACTTTTCAGTCTCGCCCGCAACGCTGCCATCGGCAACGGCTGACAATACGGCATTTCAGGTGCATGTCAAATGCGGCGGATCACGCAAACGATATCTCGACCTTTCAGCGACAGGCGGCGACGGAACATCGGGAACGTTCCTCTGCGTCTTCGCATTTGGAGCAAAGGCAGAGGTCAAGCCTTCGTCGGCGACACTTCGCGGATTTAACCAGGCACTGAGCGTGTAACGATGCAAAGACTGCAACTTCTCAAGACCGTCATCGTCACTTCGCCGGGTCCGATATCGGATGACGCGGCGCTCGTGACGAACACCATCGACACGGCCGGCTATGAAGAGATGCTGATCATCTTCACGGTCGGCGCGATCGACATCGTGATGACCGGACTGAAATTGCAGGAGTCTGATCTGTCGAACATGGGCGGAGCGACCGATGTGCCGAGTGCGAATTTCGGCGTCTCGGGCCAAGGTCTGCCCGGTGCGACTGAGGACGATCTGCTCTTTGGCATTCACGTCAAGCTCGGCGGCGGCGGACGCAAACGATACATGGACCTGCTGGCAACGACCGGCAACGGCGTGGCCGGAACATACGCGAGCTGCGTGGCGATCTTGAGCAAGAGCGAGATCAGTCAATCATCGATATCAGATCGCGGCTTTACACGGCTGCTTTACGCATAGGAACAGGAGAAAAAGGAAATTATGTCAGAACCAACAGAAGAAACTATCGAAACCGTCAAGGTCAAATTTGTCCGCAATGTGAAATACAAGGGAGCGGAATTCAAAGCCGGATCGACAGCAACCGTCGAAACCGTCATCGCCGACCGCCTGATCGAGCAGGGCAATGTCGAACTCGCTACCGACGAAGAGAAGGGAAAGAAGACGAAATAAATGTCGTATCCAGCAACATTTGCAGGGCCGCAGCCAGCCGCACTTTGGACAGAGCAGAATCCTGTTCTGGCTCAGTTTGAGATCGGCATCGAGACTGACGGCAACCTCGGAGTAAAGTTCGGTGACGGCTTGACGGCTTGGAACGATCTGCCTTATCAGGTTAAACGCGGTGTGCGGGTTTATCGGGCATTGCTCAATCAAAGCAGCACGAACGATCCCACAGCGATAGTTCTGGAGAGCTCTCTTTACGGTGAAGTTGTTTGGACGCGCAACGATTCAGGCGAGTACCTAGGATCGCTGACACAAGGGTTTACCGAGTCATATACCTTTATCGAAACGCCCCGCACTTGCGGGCTAACACTTGAGCCAGCAGAAGTGGCATGGGTTGATGCAGGCACAATCAAGGTCGTCACGATTGGTGACGGAAAATTGTCTGCCACACCCGTCGGAATCCTTGTTTATCCAACAATTCCATCATGATCGGAGACGGCGACCTCGAATCGATATTTGAAAACGGTGATTTTGACTCGTCGGTCGATATTTGGAACGAGGCGTTTACTGACCGGATCGCCGCCGACCTGAACGGATGGTTCACGCAGGCAACGCAGCAGACGAACCTTTTGACAAATGAGATCGAGACGGTGAACCCAAAACTCGACATGGCGTCTTCGGTGGTGACGACAAATTCGATAGTCACGCGGTGCGTGGCGGTCATCAACAGTGCGAACTACCGGATCGAACGCATTGAGGTAAACGGAACGGGCGTCACAACCCTGCATTTGAAAACTTTGTAATGGCTGACCCGAAGGACCAGAAAATAATCGCGGCGATAGTCACACGGATGCAAACCATCCTGACGGCAAACGGTTATCAAACGAATAACGGGACCCGCGTGGCAGACAGCCGACCTAATTGGGATCAAACGGAATTGCCCGCGATCAGCGTTTTTCAAGGCCGTGCGGAATCGCAGGAGCAGTCGAACGCCAGCCGCAAAACGGTTCACGAAATGCCGGTGATGATCAAGGTATTTCTCGAACGCGGCACGGACGCCTCGAACGCCAGGATCGCCATCGCCGATGTCAAGAAGGCAATTCGCGGCACCGGCAGCCAGAGTGACAACTATCTCGCCGAACGATGGCCCGCAAGCGGCATCGGACTCGCAATGATGACGCGGGAAACGGCATACAGCATTGAGTACGCCGAGGGAACTTTTGAAATAACAGGAGCACAGGTCGAGATCGCGGTGCAGTTCATCACAGACAAATTTAATGCGGAGCAATAACAAATCATGCAATTAGAAGATCTAATCCCGAAGGAAAAGAAAGTTGCGGTCAAACTCCACGCCCGCTGCTATGTCGATCACCAGATCCGCGAAGCAGGCGAGGTCGTCGAGGTTGCCGAAATTCACGCCGAATCATTTGGCGAGCTCGTCAACGTCAAGAAAGCCGAAACACCGTCCGAAGAAAAAACAGCGAAGAAATAACCCAACGAGGAATAAAACATCATGGCAGATACAGACTTTTATTTTGGACACGGCAAAGGTGCCCTCGGCACACGAAACACGACGACCGGCGTTCCGGTGACTTTCGATATCCCGCTGCTTGAGATCGACGAACTGTCGCTGACCGTCGCGAACGAAAAGGTCGAGCACATTTCGAAGCGGCTGTCGCTGTCGTCAAAAGACCTCTCAGTCGTGAAGATGATGGGAATGTCGGGTAAGATCGTCACGAGCGTTCACACGCCCGACCTGATCAAACTCGGCACCTACGGCACAAAAGCAACGATTGCGGGCGGTTCGTCTGCGGCGACGTCTTACGCGGCGGGCGTTGCGGTCGGTGACATCCTTGCACATCCGAGCGGCAAAACACGGCTTTCGTCGATCGTGCTGACAGATTCGACCGGATCGCCGCAGACGCTGACGCTCGGCACACATTACGAAATTTGGGACGCCGCCGCCGGACTGATCAAGATCCTCAGCCTTTCCACTCCGACAATGGTGCAGCCGATCAAGATCGCCGCAACCGAGGCCGCAGGCGTATCAGTCGCGTTGATGAATCAGCGAATTTACGAACGATGCCTGGTGTTTTCGGGCATCAACATCGCCGACGAAGACAAGCCGTGCATCGTGAATCTCTACAAAATACAGATCGAGCCGTTCGCAAACTGGAACCTGCTCTCAAGCGGCAACGAGGTCAACAAGTTTGAGTTTAACTTCGAATGCCTCAAAGACACGCTCCGGGCAACTGATGCCTCGCTCGGACAGTATGGCAACTATCAAGAGTCGAACGGATAGGCCGTTGACAATTTAATTCAAGATCGAAGATGCGAGATCGAACGGGACAAGTCGTCAGGCTCGTCCCGTTTTTTAACAAAACAGGAGAAAAATAATGATCAAAATTGGCAAAACACGAGTCGTGCGGGAATGCACGGCTCCCTATGAATACAGCGACGACAAAGGCGAAAGAAAGGTCGATGAAATCGCTGTTCAGTATTACTGCTTTACGACGGCCGATATAAAGGCGTCCCGCATTGAGGCACAGACCAGACGGAAAGAAGACCCCGGTTACGTGCCTTACGACACCGAATTTTTGCTGCCGAGGCTTCACGCTTTACCCGAACTCGCTGACGAAAAAGGCAAGGCTTTATCGAAGGATAACGGCAATCTGACCGTTGAGAACCTCGACAAGATCGAGACTGTGAACATCACCGCGATCTGGAAAGCTATCGAGACCGATCTCGCCCCAAAAGAACAGCCCAGCAAATAGCTAAGTGGTATGAGCTGGGCGAAAAGACCAAGGGCAAGGCAAAGGTTTCGGACAAGGCAGGCCCGCCCGACGAGGCATTTATCTTGGCAGTAGCGGAAAAGTTTCATGTGCTGCCGCACGTCATTGAAGAAACATGTCCTGATTATTGGCTGAACCAGATCGGAGTTTTGATGGAAGCGGAATCAATCGATAACAAACGTCGGGATGCTGAGAGGCAACGGACCCGCAAATAAACGATGGCATCAAATGACTTCAAAATGAAGTACGTCATTGACGCGGACGCGTCGAAGGCTAAGGCTGCGTTCAACGATCTCGACAAGCGGATCGGCGGCATTACAAGTTCGATCGGCTCGCTCGGCGGACTGTCGGGAACGGCTATCGCCGGAGCGTTGACGGGTATTGCGACCGCAGGAGCTGCCGTCGGCGCGGCGATGTTCCAGATGACAAAGTCGGCGTCGGAGTTCGGCTCGACGATCTACGATGCGTCGGTCAAGACAGGACTCGGAGCCACGTCGATCTCGGCTCTCAAACTCGCCGCAGATCAAAGCGGTTCATCACTCGAAGCCATCACAGGCGGCGTTGCAAAATTTGCAAAGACGGTCGGTGCAGCAGGCGAAGGATCGAAGGAAGCCGCTGCAAAACTAAAATCTCTCGGCATTGAACCTGTTGCCGCTCTCAACGATCTCGATGGTTCGCTTGCAAAGGTTTTCAAACGCATCGGCGAAGCAAAACCCGGCATCGAGCAGATCACACTCGCACAAAAAGCCTTTGGAAAATCGGGAGCCGATCTGCTGACTGTGATGGATCAGGTCGGTTACGACCTCGAGGCCTTCCGAAAACGAGCAGAAGAACTCGGCATCACGATCGATGACAAGGCTGCTCGCGCGGCTGACGAATTCGGCGATCAGATGACTGAGCTTGAGGCTCAGCTTGCGGGCGTCGGGCGGACCATTGGTTTTGAGTTGATGTCGGTGTTCAAAGACATGGCGACGTACATGAGTACGTGGCTGTCGAACAACAAAGGCGAGATTCAATCGTGGGGAATGTACGTCGCCGACATTCTTCGCGGCGTCGGGGTTGCATGGGACGTGGCTGCGGACGCAGCCAAAAGATACGCACAGGCCGGAGCATTCGGAGCGGTTGGAGCGGCGGTTGCTAACGGTGACAACAGCTCTGAGTTGGGCAAATTGTCGAACTTCTCGCCTTGGGGAATACTCGGCATGATGGGCAAAAACAGCCGCCCCGCGTCAATCGGGGCATTGCGTCAATCGGACGATACGCGATCATACAATCCGCCAAAAGGCTTCGGCTCGGACATCGGCGGCGGAAGCGGCGGCTCCAAAAAATCACCAAAAGAAGTTTTCAAACTCGGCACTCAAGGTCGGGCGTTTGTAAAGGTTGCGGAAAAGCTCGGAATTTCGCCGCTCGATCTGGCGACCATCGTTGGATTTGAAACTGGCGGAACCTACAGCACATCAATCGATAACGGCAAGGGATATATCGGGCTGTCTCAATTCGGTAAGAGCGAGCAGAAACAGTTCGGAGCGTTCAAAGGACAAGGTTTTGAAGCACAGCTTGAGGCCATGGGCCGTTTTCTTACGTCGCGGTTTGCTGGCGTCGGACGATCAACCGCCGGAGCGTCATTGATCGATCTCTATCGCACGGTTCTCGGCGGCAATCCAAATGCTTCGTTGACGGGCAAAGACGCAAACGGCACGTCTCCGATGTCCGGCGTCCAGAACATGCTTCGCACGCATCGTCCGGCGGCCCTTAAAAAATTCTTTGGTGGTTCTGAGTCCAATGCCAAGGGCGGCGAATGGGGCAAATCATATTCAGGTTTTGAAAACGAAGGCCAAAAAGAAGCCGACGAAGAAACCGCAGGCTTGATGGCTGCCTGGAACGAGTTTCGAGACTGGGAAGAGCAACAGGTATCGAACAGACTTCAAACTCGTCAGGCCGAGGCTGGTCAAGCAATCGAAATTCTACAAGGCCAACTGCGTGAGCAGATGATCGATGAGGTCGATTACGCCGACCGCGTCGGACAGCTTCGTATCGACATGCTCGAAGACGAACGCGATGAGGTCGAAAAACTCACGCCTACGAGCGAGAACCTGCACAGACTCGATCTGCTGAGACTTGAGATCGGAACTGCTCGCGTCAAAAAAGAGAACGATGTTGCCGATGCCGTCGAACGGCAAAATAAGGCGTTTCTCGATCAGCTTGATGCGCTCGCGGGATTAAAGAAAAAGAATCAACGACCGGGCGGTTTGAAGAAACGCGGCGAAGGTTCGGAGCTGGAAGATTTTGACATTTTCGGTGCATTCGATCCCGACAAGATGAAAGACGCCACGCAGATCGCCGCCGATCAGATGAAGACGCTCAAGGACATGGCGAACGACACGTTCGGATCAATGGCGTCGGCAATCGGGCAATCTATCGCGGCGTGGGCTTTGTACGGCGACAGCATCGGTGCATCGCTGCAGAAGGCGACAGCGGCAATCCTCGCGAATCTTGCGGCTCAGGCGATCACGCAGGCTGTGTGGGAAACGGCTCAGGGATTTGCGATGTTGGCACTCTCTTTGTTTGGCAATCCCGGAGCCGGAGCTGCGGCGGTGGCTCACTTTCAAGCGGCGGCGATCTACGCAACTATCGGAGCCGGTGCCGCACTCGGTGCAAAGGCAGTCGGCGGCGGCGGAAAAGGTGCGGCAAGCGGCGGCGGTTCCGGTTCAGGCTCGTCCTACGATCCGAACGCAGGGCCGTCAACTTATTCGCGGGTTTCGCCGGATGCTTTTATGTCGGGCGAGCGGCGACAGGCGAACTCTCTGCTTGAGATCGTTCTAAATAAGCTGCATGACAAGATCAATGCGATGCGTCCGGGCGATGTCCTCGTCAACGGAATGCGACAAAAGCCGGGAGTCGTCGGCGCTCAAGTCGTCAGCGATGTGAAGCGCAACTCCGGAACGGGACGAGATCTCGGCCGGTCGATGGGAATTAGATAGACACAATCTCGGCGGCGGGGTTTTCACCTCCTGACCCGGCACAACGCATCGTGCTAACGCCGCCGACAATTTTGAGGAAGTATGCCAACGATCGAAGATTACGTCGAACTGAACTTAGCCGGAATGGAGATCGGAGCCATCGAGTGGAAGGGCGAACGCCTGACGGCTGATTTCGGTTCGGGTTACGGTGCGTCTGCGGTCGTCGGGCACGCAAGCGGGCTTTGGGGATGGGAGATCATGTCGGACTGTTTGCCGGACGACGAAGACTATCAGAACGAGATCGGCGGCCTGCCACGCTTCGAATATTATTTTAACTTCATTCGCGATCACATCACCGGCGACACTGACATTTTTGAGATCGATTTTCGCGGCCGTAAGTTTCACGCGTCATTTGAGGAAAACTCGATCTCCGGCGAGATGCTGACTTATGATCTTTTCTCGCTTTCGGGTGAAATTAAAGCAGCGCCGCGTGCCGGGCATTTATTACCGTTCGGACGGTTCGGTGTTCCACCCCGAGGAATTGATCGATTACATGTGGGCGTGGTACAACGGGGTAAATGGTGATGTTGACATAAGCAACAGCGGACATGATTTCTCCGTTGTCGGCAATGTGTCCTTGTCAGGAACGACGCAGAATGGACACGAAGTTTTCAGATTTAATGTTGGAGCTACGAACACCGGATATCTCACAACGTCCGCCACGCCCGTTCTTAAACACGCATTCTTTGCAATGCAAATGCGAGAGGCGACGTTCTCGAACTACGCAGGCATTATCACCGGTGACACGGCGGCCGGAAGCGTCGCGATGGCGTCAGGCGACAGCGGCACAACTAAATTTTACGATCACGCACTCGGCGTTTCCTATCGCAAGAACGGCGTTGCTTTTGCCGACGCGAACATGCAGGCTCCGATGAACACCTTCGGCATCTGTCATTGGTATAAGTCTGCAGGCATTGGGCTGATAAACGCCCAGATCGGAAAGGACCGCGATTTTGCCGGACGCTTTGCCGAGATGAACGTCGGCGAGATCATCCTGTGTGACGAGGAAATACCGGCGACCGACTACGCAGACCTTGAGCAATTTTTGATCAATAAGTGGGGTGTGACGTAATGCCTGTTTTTGACTCCGCCACATTGACCGCTCTCGCCGCACTTCGAACGCTGCGGATCGCCCAGACGAATATCGACGTTTTTGAACTCGTCAAGGTCGAATGGCCGTCGCCTGACGGTGCGATCTGGTACAGCGTCCTGCAAACCGATGAAGCCGCAAGCCTGTCACCTGGCGTTTCGCCGATCGACACTCGCATAATTGCCGAAAATAATCCTGATTGGTTTTTGCCGGTGCAGCTTGATAGCTCTATCGGTGACGAAGAGATCGACCTCGAAATGTGGGACGCGGACGAAGTCATCTCACAGCTTTTGATCGATCACGGCGAGGGCGTCAAGGTCGAGCTTTATTACTGGTTCCCGCAGGTCGAATTGATGCTGCCGATCTGGCATGGACATTTGAGATTTGAGGATGAGGCGTCGGTCGATACGATCAAGCTCAAGGCCGTACAGGGCTTTCGTTCGTCGGACGCTCTTGTTCCCGGGCGTGCTCACTATCAAAATTGCTCGGCGATCTTTGGCGGGCAACTTACGACGACTGCCGAGGTTGCCGAGCACGATTGCCCGTATGACAAACACCTCGGCGGAGCGGTCGGCATCAACAATCCGGCAACATCTGCTCCGTGGACATACTGCGACCGCCAAACGACAGCATCGTGCACCGCTCGCGGCGTGCCGACGATGTATCACCTGTCGCACCGCACGATCGCAAACCGCGTCCTGAACACTCAATCGCAAGGCCCGAACCTGCTCGCTACTTCGCAGGGCAACGAAACCAATCTCGATAATCCGGTCCGCGTGATAATGGGCCGCAGGCGTTCGCACGGCATGCCGGTGATCGCGTTCAATCGATTGCTCAATAACAACGATCCTGATCATGGATGGTTTTATGCGATGTATGAGGTTTGCGAAGGTCCTATCGCAAGCATTTCGCAGGCAGTTTTTAACGTCGGCGGCGTCGCTCAGAATGTCGTGGCTCAGCACTACAATCAACGCCTCGGCACACGCGGACAAACGTCGGCCGGAGCCGATCTAACGACGCACGGATACTCAGGCACTGCACACATCAGATACAACTTCGGCTGGTGCGATCCGTCAACGATCAGCCCTGACAACGCAACGGCGTCGGCGATCATAACCGGCCTCAATAACGTCCGCATTTACACGGACGACGTAACATATACGACGGGCACGACGACAAATCGAGCGTGGCAGCTTGCTCGCATTCTGACAGACAAACGCTGGGGATTTGGCTACGATTACGAACGGCTGAACATCGACAGTTGGATCGAGGCGGCCGAATGGTGCGATCAGGGCGTTCGTTTCACCGACACTTTTGACACCGACTGGGACCATACTCGCTCAGAATCAAATCCTGAACTCATCGGCAAAAAGGTGCAGCAGCAGGTCGAAGATATCTGCATGGCAGGGCGTTTGTCGCGACCGTTCCTCTTCAACGGGCAGATCCACATTGTGCCGCTGCGAATGATGGAAGAGGCCGAGCTTGACGAAGCTCCGACGTTCACCGACGAAGGCGACGACGGCCGCAATATCATTTGGGAAGACGGCAAATCGACGCTGACCGTCTCACGCAAATCCGATCTCGAACTGCCGAACCGCATCGAATGCACATTTGACGACGCAGCGAACGACTGGCTCGAAACGCCGCTCAATCCCGTCGAGGATGTCGATGCTCAGCTTCGTGCCGGCCGCGTCGTCGGCGACAAGGCTCGCAAGATCAACTCGAAAAAATACAGCCTGCTCGGTGTCACAAATAAAAATCAGGCGATCAAAATGGCGTGGTCGCTGCTCGATCTTGGCCCGCACGACGAAGGCGGTTTGCAGAACAACCTGTCGCTCAAATTCAAAACGTGGTTCACCGAGACGCTCGACCTGCACATGGAAAAGGTCATTCAGGTGCCGTCATCGCGGCTGACGAAATACGGATTCTCACATTATCGCGTCAAGAAAATGAAACGGCTCAACGATCTGCAGGTCGAGATCGAGTGTCAGGCCTATCCGAATGCCTACATGGAAAACTTCGAGGTCGATATCTCGACGCCGACTCAGACATTTTGCGACGTCAATAATCCATGTCCCGACGGATATATTTGCGTTGGCGGCGTATGCGTCCCTGAGCCGCCAACATGCCGCACCGAATTTGGAACAGTTACCTATGAAAATGGAGTTTTGCAGATCCCGATAGAACCGTGCGTGTGAGGAAATTATGCCAGCGACCTTTGTTGATTTTGTAGTTTTAGTTGAGAACGAGGCAGGCGTGCCGACGCCGGTCGAGGATAATATCGCCGTCGGTGTTTGGAGCGAAGACCTCGATGGTGACGTGGCCGAAAGCCCGCTTTTCACCGACGTCAACGGCGAGGTCACGGCGGTCACGTTGACGACCATCGTTGGCGACCGCGTACATTTTCGCGTTGAAAATTACAACGGACTGTCGGCAAGCGTGACGCAGATCACGATCTAAAATGTCAGATCTAATACTAAGACAAAACCTTTCAGAGACAAGCGTGCCGCTTAATCTTGTGCTGCGCGGCGTTGTAGATTACGGCGAGACCGAGGCCGTCGCTGTCGATGTTTATTGGCGATGGGAAGACGAAGAGACGATGGAGCCGCAGTTTCTCGCCAAGGGCGTCGTCGGCCAAACCATCGCAGTTCCATTCGATCCAAAAGGCCGCGACATTCGCCTCTTCCAAGTCTCAAAAACATCGCGATCGTCAAAAAGCGTCCGTTCCGTCAAAGAAGGCGTGCAGATCGCGGTTGACATGGAAGCCAGCCGCTTGGTTATCGGCGATCTGGCTGTGATGACCTCCGCAGAATTTGCAGCCAAGATCTCCGACGAAACAGGCACAGGCAAATTAGTCTTTGCGACCTCGCCGGTATTGATCGCCCCGATACTTGGAACGCCGAACTCAGGGCTTCTCACGAATTGCACGGGCTTTCCCGCTGCGAATTTAAGCGGCATGGCGTCGTGGATGCCGTCGTTTCTTACAACGCCAAACGTCACGGATGTAAGGGGTAGAACGTTCAGCGCGAACGGTCTTACGAATCCCGGCAACACTTATTTTTACGCTTACAGTTTTGAAAGCTCGGCAAGTATTGTATCTGCAGCAAATTTTTCGATCAATAATTTGAACGCTGCAAATGCCGGCACTTACGGCGTTTTCGGTGAGGCACGGCAAGCGGTAGATAGAAGCGGCGGAAACGGCGTTATCTTTGGCGGCAAGTTCACCGCTGTCGTTGCTGGTAACTGTGAAACTGCCTATGGACTTTGGGGAAGGCTGTCTGTGGATGTCGGCAAGACAGCAACAGAAGCCGGTGCTGTGCTTTTCGGCACAACGATCAACGGAAGCATCACGACATTTTCAGGCTTGAAACAAGAGCTTGTAAACGCCGGAACTGTTACAAACTTCTACGGCACGTTCACGCGAATACAAAACAACTCCGGCGGAACGATAACCGCCGCGAACGCTCTGCGGGTTTCGGTATTAAACAACGGCAACACCATCCCGAACTTTAAGGGCATCGCGTTTGAAGGCTACAGCGGCAGCGGTGCGATCACGAACAACTATCTGATCTATGCCGACACGTCAACGGCAAGCTATGGCTCAACGCTGAAATACGGCATTTACTTTCTGCCAGATATGCCGTCGCATCATGTCGGGAAGTTTGGGTTGGGAAGTGGCGTAACGGCTCCAACGGCTCGCTTGCAAGTTCGAGACACCGCCGCTCCACAGGTGCGGGTTGAACGCGACTCTGGCAACTATCTTGATATAGCCGTGAGCAGTGCGGGCGTCGTTACGTTCGACGCGGTCGGCGGAAGTTCAGCTTTCTTATTCGGTGACGCTGTAACTTTTACCGAGAGCATCACGCTGGCTGATGCTAAACACATCATTACCAACACGGCGAACGGATCGATAATCGCTACGTCCACTTCGCAAAAACTTGGATTTTGGGAAAGACGCCCATCGTGCAACCAACAACGGGTGTTGCCGCAGCCACGCGAACAGCAGGAGCGGCAACCGCGATACTTACAGACGATACGTTTGACGGCTACACAGTGGCTCAGGCAATCAAAGCACTACGAAACACAGGACTATTAGCTTAAAAATATGACAAAACAAACAGGCGTATTAGTACCTCTAGACTTGGCGCAAGCCATTGTTAATTTTCTCGAGGAGCAGCCGTTCAAACAGGTCAACGGTCTTTTGCTCGGACTGTCTCAATGCCAGCAAATGGAAGTGAACGTGCCGGAACAAGAGGCAAAAGTAGACGAACCAAAAGGAGCAGAAAAACTATGAGCGACAACTATCAAGCAACATTCGCCGCACCGCTGACACGGGCTGAACTGGTCGCGGACAATCTTTATATTCCGCAGTTTGAGTTTTTACAGGAATCAGACGCACCATACGGCATCAAGGTCGGGCCGGGACGTTGGAATGACCGTCCATATCTCGCAAATTCAGGTGTTAAGATTTATCGGGCGTCGTTGTCACAAGCGGGGACGGGCGCTCCGACTGCTGTAGTTGTGGAAAATACGCTCGGCGGGACGCTGGTGTGGACGCGCAATTCCATTGGGTCATATAGGGCAACACTGACGGGTGCGTTTCCAGATGATACTAAAGTGCTTCTGTTCGCAACCTACGGGTCGAACGTCGGAAGTTACGAGACTGACGGTGTTCTCTTGAGTTGGCAATGGTCTCACGCCAATTATATCCTTTTAGAAAGTAATAATCTGACCGTCGGTACTTATGCGGACTTGAATGCCAATAACTGTTCCGTCGAAATCCTTGTCTATCCATAGGAAAAAACTATGTCACAAAAGTTTTTCGCAAAATTTCACGCTCCACTGCCAACCGCGTTGTGGGTGTCAGACAATCCTTACCTCGCTGAATTTGAGTTCGGCGAGGAAAGCGACGGCGGGCGTGGCATCAAACTCGGTCCCGGCTACTGGAACGACTTGCCATATTTCACCGCAAGGGTCCAGCGGTCGTATCTCGAGACAACTATCACCTACAACAACGACGTGACGTTTGGCGATACGGCATTAGTCGGCAACGTAATGTCAGGCGGGCTTTACAAGGTCGAGCTTAACTTCCTGTCAGATAGTGCCGTATCGGAGTTAAGACTAGAATTTGGCGGCACAGCTACGCTAACGGGCAGCGGTGAGTGGATGGCTCGTTCGGACTATGGCACAGGTGAAGTGCTAAGGGTCGTTGACCTGACGACGAATTTTGGGCCGTCCGCCCTTGCCGGGGCTAGCAGCGTCTATCAGTTCGTTGGTTCTATGGAAGTCGGGCCGGATGCGGAAGACGCGGGAACGTTTTTGCTGAGAGGTCGTCAAGCCAGCGCCGACGCGTCCGACACGACGATCTTAGCAGGGGCGACGATGATTTTGACGCAGCTCAATTAGTGGTAGACATTTGGGGCGATTGTACCGACCTAGACCGCCTTAAATCGCCCCAAAACGCCCTTTGCAAAAACGTCAAAACCTCGATAAAACCTAATCAATATAGCATTTTTGGAGACGTGGGCTGTGCGTTCGCAAGGACTTGTCCGGCTATTGATAACAAAGGGGTTACGGGATTTTTATTACATTTTCGATATTTTTGGCGGATTCGACTTAAACATCCATACGGTTTGAGACATTTTGCACAAAGCACATTAAGCGATTCTGGGCGACTGAATACACCATCCATAACTGTAAACTTCTGCTTCACAGTAACGCCAACATTGCGATGCTTACACGACTGGGTGAATTGTATTCCCGGATAGGTTTGAGCAAGAGCCTTGTCTCGTTCCTTATCTGAACCGAGATATGTAGTTGTAGAAACTTTCGTTTTCAGTGTCATTTCACCGCCTTTATCAATACGGGTCTATTTATGGGAATTATATACTTGACTCCCGTTTGCGAAAAGTGAACCTATTAAGTCCAACAACCAGAAGCGTTACAAGACGAATCCCTTGACCGAACAAAGGATGTTCGGGAGCGTCGGGAACGGTCAAGTCTGCCACGTCGAGCGGAACGCCGGAACGATGCAGATAGAGGGCCGCCTTGTTCGTCATTAGCCGTAATTTGCTTTTCGAGATTGACCGCAAAGTGAAAATCATCAGGGTCATCTTGTTTTTGCTCTTGCCATTCGGCGTTCGTCATAAACGGACACATTTTGCACCGCGATTTACGGGGTTCCGCAATCCGGCATCCAAAATAGTGCGGATACACTCATCACGGGACATGGTAATTCCGTATCCCATAAGCAGAGGCCAGTTAATTTCCGCCCATTTTCGTTTAGACGGCTTACAACGTCCGATTTCGTCTCAGCTGTAACCGAGCCATTGAATGACTGGATTCTTTGGGCCGAGCCGCGTTCAGGCTCACGCAACCAACGATAAACAACGTCACGTTTCCATTCGCCACTGCAAAGGGCTCGAGTTGTCCCACGCCGTTGGCGGTATATGCCGGAATCAAAACGCCGCCTTTCGAGTCGTAGAGTCATGCAGAGCGTATCTGTGGGGAATAATTTCGACCGTAAGGCCAACTTTATCAAGCAATGGTTGCATGTGTTCCGTGAGATACCGCCGTCGAAGTTGCTTCGCGTCCAGTGTCGGCGATCACTGCACGTTCCGGCACGGGCAAGCGGCCATCGACAATGAGTGCCAATCGCCACCGATTGTTTGCTGCCTTCGTAACTCCAAATAATAGGCTTCATAGTGTTATTTCTTCTTTTTCTTTTTCACCTTTGGCGGTTTTACCAGTTGTCTGTCTTTTGGCCTGTAATTCAGCA
>JADJTD010000011.1 GCA_016711345.1 Chloracidobacterium sp. | reverse complement strand
TGGCATTCAGGAGGTCACCGGTTCGATCCCGGTCGGGTCCACCACATAGCCGGCGAAGATGTCCGGCGAAAAGGCAGTGAACACGGGCGGTTCCTCAAGACGAGGGGCCGCCCGTGTCCTTTACGGCGTCCGTGAGGCCGCCGTCCCTCCCGGGTCGTGCACGCGTTGTGTCTCCCTCCGACCCCTGACTCTGGGTGGCGGTGGCCAGCTGGGGCGGCGCGGCGGGCAGCGGATCGCGGCCCTCGCGGCGGTCCATGAGCTGCAGCATCCGCTCGTGGTTCGCCCTCGTGTACCGCTGCACCATCCGGACGGAGCTCCACCCGCCGAAGGCCATCAGGTCGGCCACGGCGGCGCCCGAGCGGCCGACGTCGGTGGCGCCCAGGTGGCGGAAGAGGTGCAGCCAGGCGCGCGGCATCCCCGCCTTGGCGGCCGCGGTCTTGAAGGCCCGGCGCCGGTCGCCGATGCGCCCCCACACGGGCCCCGCCGGCGGCCGCGGCGGCCGGGTCGGCTTCGGGAGGCGGGCCTGGAGCAGCGCCGCGGCGCGCCGGGAGAGGGTGCAGGGCCGGGTCTTGCGCCCCTTGTTGAAGCCGCGCGCCTGGACGCTCACCACCTGGACGAGCCGCTCCTCCAGGTTCACGTCCTCCCAGCGCAGGCGCTCGATCTCCCCGCGGCGCAGGCCGGTCTCGAAGGAGAACTCGACCACGGCGCGCAGGTCGGCGGGCAGGGCCAGCAGCAGCTGCGCCCGCTGGCCGGCGGGGATGTCCGGAACCGGGTAGTCGCTCTCGGTGTAGCTGTCCGTGCTCCAGGGGTTGGTGAGGTGGTACTGGCGCTCGACGCACCACCCGCCGAAGGCGGCCATGGCCCACATCAGCCGGTTCACCGTGGCCGGCGAGACCAGCTTCGGCGGCTGGTCGGGGCGCGGCTTGAAGCGCCGGTCGACCCGGCCCTTCTGCGCCGTGCGGAACTTGGCGACGGCGATCGCGTCGATGGCGGAGACCACGGTGCCGCCGCCGAAGTGGGGCACCACCTCGTTGCGGATGAAGGCGAGGACGGTGCCGTGCCACTTGGCGGCGAGCTCACCGTCGCGGTCCACCAGGTACTCGGCGGTCGCCTCGAGGAGCGTGATGTCTCGGGCTACCGGGACCCCGGCGTCGGCTCGGACTCTCTCCATCTCGCGCGCGGCGAGCCACGCCGCAGCAGCTCCATGGTCTCGGCAACCCGTGGACTGCTGGTGGACGCGGCCGGCGTGGTCGGTCCAGATGGCCTGCCAGAACGGGGAGCGGGGGCGGAGGAAGATCCGGCTTCGGGTGCGTGGCATCGCTGCCTCTCGATGTAGGCCTGCACGGCCTCTGATTCGAAGCGGACCGACCGCACGCCAACCCTCACCCACCCGATGCGGTCGCGAAGGCCGTAGGCCGTAGCCCGGCTCACGCGGAGGAGTCCAGCCACATCGGAGATGGTGAGGAGTTCCGGCATGCTATGGCCGAGCGTCCGGGTCCACGTTGCGCGGCAGGAGTTTGCCGAACGATCCGTGCCGCTCCAGATACTCGGCCGCGGCGCGCAAGATGGCCGGGTCGTCGTCCATGCACCCAATCCCCCTGTTGTGCTTGGCGCACAGAGCCCCTCGGACCTGGCCCGATGCGTGGTGGTGGTCGATGTCGTTTAGCCCTGCCACCGTGCCACTGCCCACGACGCCACACACGCCGCAGGGCTGCTGGCGGAGGGCAATCTCCTCGTCTACGGACAGCCCGTACTTTTTCCAGCACCGGTACGATCTGTCGTGGACTTTGAACTCGTCCAGGCACGCCCGGCAGCCCTGAGAACTCCCTGCATCTCCTCGTGGGCCCCTACAGTAGATGCACCGGCCATCGCTCACGATCTTGGCGTTGTACCTTCGTTTGCGCTCTCGGAAGGACTCTCGCGCCTGCTCCGCCGCTGCGCAGGTGGGGCATCGGCCTGGCCACAGCACCGGCTGGGTGCAGTCCGGGCAGCACTTGCCCGGCTGCGGCGGCAGGGGGTCATTGCCGATCGAGATGGTCACGCTCAGCCCTTCTCGTGCGGGATGATGATGCCGATGAAGACGGCGGCGACGACCAGGACCAGGAAGGCGACGGCGGCCCACGCGGCGCGCGCCGCCTCGCCGGAGTAGTCCCAGACGTAGCGGGCCGGGAAGGTGGCGAGGGCAAGGCAGGCCCCGGCGGCCAGGTCAGAGTGGGTGGGCAGCTTCACGGCGCCGCCTCCTTGCCCAGCTGGCCCGGGCCGGCCAGGCTCAGCACGTCCCGCGTGAGGTCCGCCAGCAGCCCCCGCGCCGCGGCCTCGCAGGCGAGGGCCTTGTCCCTGGCCTGGAGCGCGTCGTTGGCCAGCTCGCGCGCGGTGTCGCGCTCGGCCGCCACTCGCTCCAGCTCAGCGCGCAGCCTCTCCGCCACCAGCAGGCAGACCTCGTGCTCGTCCTCGGCCCGGGTGGCCTGAGAGGCGAAGCTCACCGAGACCCGCAGGGCTTCGTCGCGCTGGGCGGCCACCCGCTCCAGCTCGGCCGTGACCTGGGCGAGGCGGCGCTGGGTGGCGTGGGCGTCGTACCTCTCGCACGCCTGGCGCTCCAGGCAGGCGGAGTCGGTGCCCATCTGGTGGCAGGAGACGACGGCGGCGAGGGCGCCCTGGGCCAGATGCCAGGGCGTCCAGTACCCGTCGTCCATCGGCACCGCGACCGGAGTAGTTGGCCCGTTCCACCGCAGGCCGTAGCGGGGCATCCACTCGCCGTCGGGCTGCATCGGGGCCACTTCGGGCGCAAGCCCGAGAGACGCTCCACCTCGGCCTTCAGCGCGTCACGCTCGGCGGCGAGAGACTTGGCCTCGACCATGCACTCGGCGTGGGTTTGGTAGCAGACCGGGCACCGCTCGTCGTTCCTGGGCCACCCGTGGCCGCACTTCTCGTCGTCGCTCAGTCTCGTCAGGCTCACGTGGTGGCTCCCGGGATGGCGCGGCGAGGGGTGGTCCGGAACTTCCCGCGGAGCTGCTCCAGCACGGCGGCGGCCGCGCCGTCCGGAACGCGCCAGACCTTCTGCGCGCCCTGGCAGGGGACGGGGTCGATGGCCTGCACGTCCCCGAGGACCCACAGCCACGGGCCCATGGCCCAGGGGGAGCGGATGGCGTCGAGGGCGGCCGGGGTGGGCAGGCCGCCGAGGATGCGGTGGGGGCGCAGGCGGCGCGGCTGGCCGATCTGGAGCGGGGTGAGGGTCTCGTCCGGCCGGTCGGCGTCGGCGACCCGCACGGCGCCGCGGAGGGTGACCACGGCGACGATCGCGGACCTGGCCAGGCTGTGGTCGAGCGCGCCGTCGGGGATGCCGAGCAGCTCCTGGTGCTCGCCCAGGACCTGGAGGGCAGCGGAGTCGAGGCTCTTCCCGGCGTGGATGGCCAGCCGCTGCCCGATGAGCTGGGGCGGAGGCGGCCAAGAGCGGTTCTCCACCGGCTTGAGCCCCGCGGCGATCATCCCGCTCCACGGCGGGTGGACCGTCAGCGCCATGAGGGGGCGGTCAGACACGGGTGGCCTCCTCGAGCTCCGCCCGGGCGGTTACCTCGTCGGCCTCCGCCTGGGCAAGAAGGACCCGCTCCTCGGCCACCTTCTTCTCGAGGTAGGCGATCCTGTCAGCGTGGAGGCCCACGTCGCGGCGCCGCTCATTCCACAGGGAGGCCGCCCGGGCGATGCGGCGGGCCCGCTCCGGGGAGCCGACGGGCGCGGCGGGCGGCGGGGTGGGCTTGCTCCAGGGCCAGTTCATGGTGAGGTCCCCGGGGTGGGTTCGAGGGCGAGCTGCTGTTCGGCCAACTGCAGGGCGCGGGCGTAGCCGTGCTTCAGGGCGTGGCGGTGGAAGCGGACCAGCCAGAAGCGGCGGGACGGCATGTTCATGGTCTTCCCGAGGTGGCAGCCGCCCTCCTGTCCGTTGCAGAGGAGCCAGCAGGTCTCCACCAACTCGGAGCGGGCCCGGCCGAAGAAGTGGTCGAGCTCCCCCGATCGGGAGGTGACCTCGGCGCCGCAGCACTCGCAGCGGCCGCCGGCGCGAGAGACCACGGCGCCGCGGGTCGCCCGCGTGGCGCCGGTGCGCTCCGCCCGCTCCGCCGCGGCGGCCTTCCGGCGGGGCAGGGTGCGGGCCAGCCGGCGCTTGTGGGTGGCGCCGTGCTCCTCGAGGAGCTTCTGGGCCAGCCCCCCCATCCTGGAGGCCGGGGCCAGCTGCTCGGCGCAGGCCTGGACGAAGGGGAGCCAGCGGCTGGGGATCTTCACGGCGCCTCCGGGACGCGCAGGAAGACCACCGCGCTGGTTGGCCGGTAGAGGTTGGCCCCGAGGGCCCGCGCCGCGTCGGCGGAGGGGAGCGGGAAGGACCAGACGCCCCAGGTCGAGCCCTCCTCGCGCTGGGCCAGCAGCACCTTGAACTGGGTGCACCGGTTGAAGGCCTCGACCTCCTCGATGACGCCGTGGAGCTCGACCCGGATGCAGCCGGCCAGGTCGGCCAGCTGGGCCTCGGCGGTCTCGGCGCGGCGCCGGAGGGTGAGTAGCTCCTCCTGCCAGGCCGCGCGGATCTCGTCGACACACGCCCTCAAGGCCGGCTCGAACTCGTCGCGTAGGACGACATCAGCCACGGGTCACCTCCGGGAACCGCTGGACGCGGAGGTCCTCGGGCCATTCGGCGGGGTCCCGGCCGGCCCGGTCGGCTAGGCGGACGCGGACCGGGGCGCCCTGGTAGCCCGTGTCGTAGTGGTCGTGCTCCACCATGTCGGTGGTCTCGGGCCACGCGCCGGGGCCGTCACCGTCGAAGCCGGCGTCGTTCCGGTCCTGGACGTGGGCGCCGAGCTGCTTCACGAAGGCGGGCACGCCGGCCTCCATGCAGCTGCCGACCAGATCGCGGACCCAGGCGACGTTGCACGGCCGCGCGCCCGGGCCGCTCTCGCCGCCGACGATGACCCAGTCCAGGTCTCCGAGCGGGGTGTAGCGCGCCGAGAACTCAGCCGGCCTCGTCTTGCCGTCCGGGACGGCGCAGACGTTCACCGGCCCGAGCAGCGGCTCGCAGGATAGGAAGCGTAGGGCCGCTGGCGTGGCCAGCAGCTCGGGGATCCGCTCGGCGGCGGCGCGCTGGTCCTCGACCGAAACGCCCAGCCAGACGTTGCGGTAGG
>JADJTD010000010.1 GCA_016711345.1 Chloracidobacterium sp. | reverse complement strand
TTCTTTTGTTGATTTCCTCCTTTTTTGGCTTTACGCAAAATGAGGTGTGACATATGCGGATGGCCAAGCAGAACGGTGTCAATAAGGAAGGGAAGTGTTATGTCGGTGAAGGTCCTCAAGCTGACTAGAAGGGGGGGTGTTATCTGGTGTGATGCCTGGTCAAGGCAGTCTGAGTATCTCAATCTGCCTCCCTGTTTTGACGTTTTGGCAAGATGCTGGTGGGGCTATTTGCAAATGTCAGCGTTTAGAGAGATCTGGCGAGGTCGGATATAATACTCGTCCTATAGCCTCTTGTGACTGGGCTTATTCTGACGAGGTACAAGGATTTTATGATGATATAGCTGTACAAGCTAGAAATGATAAGTTTCGGAATACTGATTCTGGGTCATCTGGGGAGCCTGCTAATGTAACCGAATTCTATAATCAAACAGCCGCTATAACGAACAGTTTAATTGCTTCTTATGGAGCGGAAAATGTTATAGATTTAACTTGCGGGCAATATATGCCTGGCAATTTAGGTCCAGCCGGTGCTGGTTTCAGTCAAGCAAATTCCTTTCTTGCTTTAGCCTATGATGCTAATGGTAATCCTCAACTAGGGGTAGTTAAATTTCCTTCAGGTTATACTTGTGCGGATTTTAACTCTGGCCGTTTGAGTACTGGCTTAGCAAATGAATCAATAAAGAGGGTTCAAGAACACCAAAGTTCACAAGATACAGCTTTGATGCGTCTCGATGAGGGGATTAATTCTATTCAAAAAACACTTGGAAACAATAACTCTAGTATTATGGATGAGCTTGGAAAAATACGTTCTAAGCCTACTGGAGGCGCAAATTTAAATCCCGTTTTGGATGCAATTCAATCTATGAGAGAAAGTCAATCTTCACAATTAAATCGAATAGATTCCTCTTTCTCTGCTGAAATTGAAAATCTTTCCTCAAGCTTTGAAACCACTTTGAGAGAACAATTTGATAGCCTAATTTCCAAGCTAGGGAATGATACGGGCTCGAAATCTGGGACTGATGTATCCGGGATAGAAAAACGACAAGACACGACAAATATTAGATTGAAAAGCGGATTTCAAAACTTAGGAGATTCTCTTTCTGGAATGAAAAAGGGGATTGCAAACCTTGATTCTACCATGCAGAAAAACTCTACCTTGATTTACCGTATGGATTCCGCCAATCAAGCAAACAGATATTTTGACAGGCTTGAGGATTCTTTGGCCTATGAAAAGGTAATGGACTCCTTGGCAAATAAAGACTCATACAAGGCACAAGCGGAGCAAGGCATTCAAGACGCGCAGGGCTTCGCCATCCAAGGGGAAACCAACGCTACAGGGCTCAAAACCTCACTACAGGGCTGGCAAACTCTTCCTGGTACCTGTTCTGATGCTCCTACTTGGGAGATTGATCTTTCTAGCGCAAATCTTGGGAAGATGGAAATTAATTTGAATCAATACCCTTGGGTTCCGGCTTTTTCAAGGGTTGGAATGCGGGTTGCCGGCCTTATGGCTTCTCTCTTGATCGTTTTAAAAGCTATGGAACTCCTTGGCTACTCAAACGCTAAGAAAGACTGATCATGGCTCGTCTAATAGCTCTCATCGGTGAATTGATCCTAAAGCTTGGAAAAACCGCTTTAGGGGTTGCAGTCACAATGCCTTTGTTAATTGCTGGGATTGCTTTGGCTTCTGGGGCTTTTCTTGCGGCTAGTACAATCTCGACTCAAGGTTTACAAGCTCTGCGGTCTTTCGCTTCTGCCAGGCCGGAAGCCTGGTGCTTGGCCACTTCTTTCGGAATCGATCTATTCCTGTATTGGTTCGTTGAAGGGTTAATGGTTGCGGTTGCCATTTACGTCTATCTGCTTCTAAAAGAGCCGATTCTTAGGGCTAGCGCTAAATTTAAGGAGGCCATTTCAAAATGATTCCAACGATTTTACAAATCCTTGTTCTGGTTGTTTCTTCTGCTTTTGGTTGTTTTTTAGGGACCTTAGTCTATGATTTAATTTTTGGTCGTGATGGTGGAAATTTACGTGAGTTTAGAAGGTCTTTTTTTCAATCTGTAATTATTCGATCCGTTGTAGCTCATTTTAACGCTATTCGAGGTCGGAAATGATCACAATGCTACACGGATACCCTGGCGGCGGGAAATCCTACTATGCTGTGTCTCAATACATCATCCCGCATATGAAAAAGCGTAGACATGTTTACTCTTCCCTGGCTGGCTTCGATGCTTTGAGGGCTGGCGTAATTCATGGCGTTGACCCTATTTATTATCATCCAATTTCGCCAGAAAACTTTACTCCCTGGCTGGACATAGACGAGACACAAACAGAATCACTTTTCGTCCTTGATGAGGTTCAGAATCTCTATGGTGCTTCAAACTTCAAGGACCATGGAAAAGAGCGGGAGTTATTAAAAAAATACCTCTCTATGCATCGACACCGGGGCGATGCTGTTGTAGCTATTTGCCAGGAACCGACAACGGTAGACAAGTTTTTCCGCGACCTGACCGAGCATTATATCGAACTTCGCAAGCTCAATATGATTTTCGGCGAGAACGCGAACACCTTTTCAGCGATTCACAAAAAAGGTGGAACGGGCAAATCAAACAAGGTTTTGAAGCAAGAAACCCTTCAGTATAAAGACGAATTTACGATTTGTTACCAAAGCACAATGCCCGGTGCCGAGGAAACAAAAACCAAATCTGACAAAGTTAGAGTTCATCCATTAAAGATTTTCTGGCCGATCATTGCGGCTTTTCTCTTTCTTCTCGTCGGGGCCGGTCTTTATCTGTGGAATAGGAACAAAACAAAACCTGTTAACCCTCCACCGCCAGGCGTTGGGCAGACCATGAAGCAAGAAACGGGGATCACTCATGTACCAAAAATCTCGATTGAGGCAGACGGCTGGATGGCCGATTCCAACTGTGTTTTTTGGCTTAAGGGGGCTTCGTTGGTCGCTCGGTCGTGTCCTGACCTGGGCGAGCGTTTTGGTAGGCTTGAATGCCGTGTCACCTCGGGCGGCGACTCCTGTACCGTACATGTCGAGCCCGGTGCATTGGTTGGACAAGCAGACGGCGGACAAAAATCAGCGTTGGAGTTTGAGGGTACAAGGACTTCGGGGCGAGGTCTTACGGCTCCTAGCTCCCCGCTGTCGTCTCGCTCTAGTGAGTGATCCGGGCCAGGATTTTTTGGTCGGCGTCTCCGTAGAAGGTTTTGCAACCTGCCGAACCGTCGTTGAGGTGGTGATGGCGGCTCAACCTCTCCCCGACCCTCTCGACCGCTCGGGCGGCTGTCCTTCCGGCGCTATGTGTGCGGATCCATGACCGGGCGGCAACGTGGTCGCCCTGCCCTTGTCTACCATCCTGGCGATGTGGTGGAGATCGAGGGAACCGGAATTGTTGGACGGTACCGTAAACCTGTGAAAGGCAGTTGGGGCCGATCTTTGTTGCTTGAGACAGAACTTGGCTTGATGGCTGTTCGTAGGGTTGGGAAGGTCATTGTTCGCGACCCGAATCAGACCTTTTTGGACCTAGAACCCTTCTGAAAATAAGTAAAAATAACCTATACGGTATAAACAAGTTAGATGTATATTGTATACATGGTAAACACGAATAAAACGACCGAGCTGGACCGCCTTCTTGATTTTTCGCTTTCGCATGGCCGAAATTTGACGATGACGGAATTCGTTCAACTTCAAAAGCGCATTGAATCCCTGTCGAACTTCCTGCCGAAGAGGGCCGCATAATGGCTACACGTCTCACCACCTGGGGAAACGGCGTTGGTGTCCGTATCCCTCGTGAATTAATGGTTTCCCAGGGCTTGGAAGTCGGCCAGGAAGTGGAGCTGGTCCCTACTCCTGACGGTGTTATGATTCGAACCTCGGTTCCTCGTTTCAACCTGGCGGACTTGGCTTCCCAAATGATTCCAGGCAACCAACCCGAAATCATTGATTTTGGTGCTCCAGTTGGCGAGGAATCCTAATGGCTGATTATAATCGCGGTGACATTGTTATGGTCTCGCTGGATCCAACCTTGGGCCATGAGCAACAGAAGCGCCGTCCCTGCCTGGTTGTGTCTGGACTCGAGTACAACAAGAAATCGACCTTGATCGTGGTTTGCCCGATTACTTCGACCGTTCGACCGTGGCCTTGGCAAGTGCCAGTTCAGGCTGGAACCATTGTTGGCGGAATCCAGGTTGACCAGGTGCGCAGCATTGATAGGACGGCTCGATCTGTCCAGGCGGTCCGAGGTGCCAAGTGTCCGCATTCGGTTCTTCAACATGTCCAGGGGCTTTTGGATGCTTTGTTCCTGCGCTAGCCTCTGCGGTGACCTTTCCTTGGAAAGGGGACCGTGGAATAAATGCCGCTCTGGCCGCTTGCGGCCAAGGGCGGCGTTTATGCCGCGAAAGCCCCTTTCCAATCGTCTGACCGTACCTTTCCGAGTTGGGTTTGCCGGGTCCTCCCGGCAAACCCATACCGGCAAGGGCGGTCCTCTGTCGTGCTCTGCCTTCGCCGTCCTGCGCTTCGCTGTTGCTTTGCCGCTCTCCCATGGAACAGGATGTTCCACGAGGCGGCTAGGGCCTCGGAAAGAGCGGGGCCCTATGGCCCTGAAGGGGTCATGGGGAGCGGGGCGAGGTGACCACCGGGAACCGAGTAGGGAGGCCGATAGGCCTTGGCTTAGGAGTCCTGTAGGGCCGAAGGCGTCCGAAGGACCATAGCCGGAAGGGGTCCGACCCGAAGGGGAAGCCCCTATTTGCTTAAAAAAACCTTAAGAGATCGAAAAAACGCTTGAAATGAGCGAAAACGGATGTCTTGAGGATCGAAGTAGTTGCAAATTGGGAAAAGCGGAACCGGCGAGAACGGACATTCTCGACCGGCTCCTAACTCCAAGTCCAAGGAAGTGGAAACTTGAAGCTGAGGAACAACCTCGAAAACATTTTTTTGACTGTCAACTTTGGGCATATTTTCGCCCAAGGAAAACAGAACAAAACGGCTTCCAGGCCCCTATCTATCGGGTTTTCCGTGTTCTATGACAGAACCTGTCATAATATTACTTATGCGCCATATGGAAGAAATACCTCGGAAACTGGGCTTTTTGGCCTAATCGTTGCTAATACGCAAGGACCCGCCGCCACCGGTCGCCATGGCGAGGCTTTAGCCCGCCCGGCGACCGCGGCGGCGGGTCGGCGTCCGGTTCGGCGTTGCACGTCTAGTGATACGTGCAAGTTTGTGCCACTGGTGGCACTATGGACCCAAAGGTCCAGATATCAAGCGTCTAAAATCATGAAAAAAGACGAGGTTCAAGGTGGTTGACTGGCTGACCATCCAAGTACCTCGAATTGCTGAGTTTGACCTTCCTGTCGGAAAGTTGGTCAAGATCGAGCCAAACGGCGATCAGTTGACGCTCTGCGACCTCGGGCATAAGGTGCCATCCTTTGACACTTCCTGTCGTGTTCGTCCAGTTGGCGCAAATATTGAGATTTCAGGCAATCCAAGCAAATGGCTTCAAGGCCACAATCTTTTTGGTTCGGATGATGTTCAGCGAACGTCCTTGAAATTCCTGGGGAAGATTGAAGAAAAGCTAGGCCGGCGGATGTTCCCAGAAAATCCGATGGTATACGCCCAATTGCATGAAATCCACTTAGCCCAAATGGTTGATTTGGAATCAGAGAAAAACAAATCTGATTTTCTTTCACAATTGGGCAATTTGGCTAAAACTAGGCATAAAAAGCAATTCCAATACTCTGGACAAACGGTATATTTTGGAAAGGGAGTTGAAAAAGGCTCGAAGAATTCACGCCTCTATTTTTGGAGGATTTACGACAAATACCGCGAAGTACAAGCCCACAAGCAAAAGTATCTTCTAGACAACTGGGAAATCAAATCACACGTTCGGGCCGAGGTCGTTCTGAAAAGAATGTGGCTCATGGCAAACCGATATGAATACGTAAAAAACTGGAATCCCGCTGTTGTGCAATTGATTTACACCGAAATGCTTGGAAAAATCAACGTAGCCGAAGGTAATCTCATGGAAAGTTTCATCCCTCCGCCTGGAATGACGATCGACGACAAAAAGCTTTGGTACCCTTGGGTAGCTGGCGAAGATCTCCGAACACAATTTCCAATTCGGACCTATTACAGACATCGTCAGCGTTTACTCGAAAAGTACAACGTTGATATCAACCTACCTCCGTACAAATCGGACAATAATATCCTCTCGTTTGGTTGGGCGAAGCTTCGCGATCAAACGGCCTGGATGCAAAAATCAAACCTCAAAAAATATCGAAAGGTGGCATAAGATGGCATTTGGAAACGCTCCTGCGGCAATGAAGATGGTCGTTTTCCTTCATGGAACCGTAATCGGACAAGCCTACCCGGCGACCTTCAAGCGGGAATCCTCGAAGGGCTCGGGCGAGTGGGTGGATGATGGCGAAGCCTGGGATGTCAACGTGCAAGTGCAAATGGCGGATGAATCGATGCCAAGAATTGTCCGCCTTCGCATCAATGCCCCTGCCGATGATGGCGACACCATCGAATTCCCCTTGATGACAAAAATTGACCTCCGCTCTGAATACAAGATCAAAACGGGAATTGTCGTCCACGGCAAGACCAAAAAGAAGGAAGCTCCGAAGGATACGACCTTGAACCAACCGGCCAAGGTTTAAGACATGCTCTCCCCCATTCTTGCGGTCTTTTGGGCTCTCTGGTCTGGGGGAGCTGTTGTTCCATGCTCTGCAAAATTGACATTCACTGTCAATCAAACAACGAATTCCGGCGAATTGTGGCAATTTACATGTTCGGATCGATGGTCTGAGGATTCATCTATCCATTTCAAGCCCAATGGACAAACAACAGTAACGGCCAATTGCTACGATAGTCCCAAACCAACAATGAATTTTCAGGCATTCAGCACAAAAGACAAATACCTTTATTCTGCTTCAACCTCTTTAACACAAATTATCTGGCAATGTAACAATGATCCTAAAAAGTTTGATTCGACGTATAACGTAGCGGCCGAAAATGTGGCAACTTCTCCAATCTTCTGGGCTGTTTTCTCTTTGGCTCTTGGTGCTGGAATGTACGTAGGGGCCGTTAAAATGTCTATAGATGCCGTCAAATCACTTTTGACCGGAGGCGAAAAAGATGACTGAACTAATGATTTGCGGAATCTTTGTAGTCGTCTTTGCTATTGGCGTAAAGATCTTTAATTAACCCAATCCGGGGAAAGTTGGTTTTGTGAGTGGGACGAACCAACAATCAAAAAACCACAGTCATACAAAGGAAAAAAACGTGCCTACTTTTACCACCGAAGTGACCGCCCTTGTCGTTGGTGTCGCCGCTGTGATGTTCACGGTTGGTGCTGTCGTGATGGGTGTTCCTGCTGCTCGTTTTGCTATCAAGTCCATCAAGAGCCTGATGAACTGATTCAATCCAAGGGGTAGGACTTCCCTACCCCTTTTTTTACGAGGTTCTAAATGGATTCGACAACGGTTTTTTTGATGAGACAAGCGGCGATCGCTGGGCGTCGTACATCAGATTCAATCATTAGACACCAAGATTCAATTGTTCAAGCTGGCAAAGATGCCGCTAGGGCATCAGCTGAATGGGTTTTATTGAGGCATGACCTTGTAATGTTGGGAATGGTAACAATTCCTTCCATTTCTCTTATCGTCGCCTTTTTTATCTACATGAAAAGGAGTCAATAAATGCAAACTTGTTTAAGTCTCTCAAACGAGGATTTCAAAATCATCTTCATTATCATGGTTTTGTCTGTGATGGTTGGTCATTTTTTGATGACTGTTTTGGATCACTTCTTTCGGTATTTAATTTTAGATCCTCTGAAGAAACGAATCGAGCGGCGTCATCCAAGGTTTGCCGAAGCCTATCGGAATCGGTAAGGTATGAATTCCCTTTTCTTTTTGTTGATTTCCTCCTTTTTTGGCTTTACGCAAAATGAGTGTGACATATGCGGATGGCCGTATAGAACGGGTGTCAATAAGGAAGGGAAGTGTTATGTCGGTGAAGGTCTTCAAGCTGGACTAGAAGGGGGGTGTTATCTCTGGTGTGATGCCTGGTCAAGGCAGTCTGGAGTATCTCAATCTGCCTCCCCTGTTTTGACGTTTTGGCAAGATGCTGGTGGGGCTATTTGCAAATGTCAGCGTTTAGAGAGATCTGGCGAGGTCGGATATAATACTCGTCCTATAGCCTCTGTGACTGGGCTTATTCTGACGAGGTACAAGGATTTTATGATGATATAGCTGTACAAGCTTGGAAATGATAAGTTTCGGAATACTGATTCTGGGTCATCTGGGGAGCCTGCTAATGTAACCGAATTCTATAATCAAACAGCCGCTATAACGAACAGTTTAATTGCTTCTTATGGAGCGGAAAATGTTATAGATTTAACTTTCGGGCAATATATGCCTGGCAATTTAGGTCCAGCCGGTGCTGGTTTCAGTCAAGCAAATTCTTCTGCTTTAGCCTATGATGCTAATGGTAATCCTCAACTAGGTAGTTAAATTTCCTTCAGGTTATACTTCTGTGCGGATTTTAACTCTGGCCGTTTGGAGTACTGGCTTAGCAAAATGAATCAATAAAGAGGGTTCAAGAACACCAAAGTTCACAAGATACAGCTTTGATGCGTCTCGATGAGGGGATTAATTCTATTCAAAAAACACTTGGAAACAATAACTCTAGTATTATGGATGAGCTTGGAAAAATACGTTCTAAGCCTACTGGAGGACAAGGCACAAGCGGAGCAAGGCATTCAAGACGCGCAGGGCTTCGCCATCCAAGGGGAAACCAACGCTACAGGGCTCAAAACCTCACTACAGGGCTGGCAAACTTTCCTGGTACCCCGTTCTGATGCTCCTACTTGGGAGATTGATCTTCTAGCGCAAATCTTGGAAGATGGAAAATTAATTTGAATCAATACCTCAGGGTTCCGGCTTTTTCAAGGGTTGGAATGCGCGTGCCGGTCTTATGGCTTCTTCTCTCTTGGATCGTTTTAAAAGCTGTGGAACTCCTTACTACTCAAACGCTAAGAAAGACTGATCGCGGCTCGTCTAATAGCTCTCATCGGTGAATTGATCCTAAAGCTGGGAAACCGCTTAGGGGTTAAAGTCACAATGCCTTGTTAATTGCTGGGATTGCTTTGGCTTCTGGGGCCTTTCTGCGGCTAGTACAACTGACTCAAGGCTTACAAGCTCTGCGTTCTTTCGCTTCTGCCAGGCCGGAAGCCT
>JADJTD010000009.1 GCA_016711345.1 Chloracidobacterium sp. | reverse complement strand
ATAATCCACATAACCGGCTTGTTGCGTGCGGCTTCGAGTCGCCTTCGAGGGAACGCTTCAGCCGGTTTCTTTTGCCCTGATTGTGTGTCTTTTTGTTCAGATCTACACATTTTTTTTTTTTTTTTTTTTTTTTTTTTTTTTTTTTTTTTTTTTTTTTTTCTGTCAAAGACAATCGTCAAGTAGTGTGTGTGTAAATGCTCATTACAATAGACATAATTGGTTGCAAACGGGGACTAGGCACGTGAAAAGTAAACTCAATAAGATTTATGAATTACTCATGCGACCTAAACCCGGGATGAGATTGCAGCGCTACAGCAGGGTTGACTGACATAGCGCCTTTGCGAAGGAAGCCAGTCCAGAGGAAAAGCTTTGGCGCACGGCCATTACTTCGAGGATCGCTTATCAGTGCGTGGTAACAGTTCACAGCAAGTACCTGCTGAACGATGGTACGAGCGTGACGGGTTGTCCTCAAGCACAAAGGACGCCTGCTGTATAAAGGTAGGTTTGCGAATATGTAGCCAGCCTTGATAAAATCGAATGAGGAATAAGAAGAGGTGATCGACATGTCGATCACTCTTCTTGTTATAGATACACAACACTACACAGTTTGTATGATGGTTTTGTTGTACAAAATCAGACTTTAATCATACGACTGTAGTGGTATTTGTTACTGCTCGATCATCGTCTCATAGGCTGCCAGATCAGTGCCACGATCTTACGCTCCGTTTCAATCAGGATCAACGCTGCCTTCGCCCTGTGACCCAACAAAGCGGACCTCCGTTGCCGGCGACGTGGTCACGGCTCTAAGCGTCTCCAGATCATGTCGGCAACAAAGCCGTCGAGATTTCTCGACCGACTTTCCATCAATCCAGTCTACCTCTACCGTTTCGCCAAGCCGGTCGAGATTCGGCTCTATGGTGAAAGTGCCGATCCGGCGTGGTCCCAACGTACTTTTCAATAAAGACGAGCGTGTCAGGCCGATAGATGATGATTACAGCCTTGGCGAAAGTCATCGCCCCGTTGCGCTATGTATGGATAAGTAGGTGCCCTGGAGCGACTGCGAGGGCGATTATCAAAGTAAAACACCATGCCGTTCGCGTCATCTGTGGTAGACACAAGGGAACTCATCTCGCTTGCGTCTATTTCATTTCATCCACAGCCGGCGGCCAGGGCCATCAGCAGGAAAAGCGCGGCCTAGACTGCTTCATACAGCACCCCTTTTGCCTGAATCAATAGGAAGGTCACCATTTGCATAAAATCAAAAACATAGAAACATACCGACCTACCTTGTTTCATTGAAAATGGGCCGTTTCTGCAAGCCAGTTCAACACTCACTACGCTAAAGTTGCTGCAATGATTTTTCGCAGTCGGCTAAAAAGCGGTCACACAGGCCGCGATAGTGCTGCAAACGCCACTGACGTGGATAGCGGCGCTTCTCGGTTGTTCCACTAAAAACGGGTAGTACCGCCCAAGGGGTCGCATGGATTGCTGCAATGTCTCTGTCCACTTGCAGCAATCGTTCAGGCATGTTAGGCTGCCACCGTTCAGCTCAGCCCGCAGTTTTCGATCCGGCCTTCCAGTTCATCTTTTCGGTTGAGATGATCCTGCGGCGTCCGTCGATGCATATCAACTACCTCAGCGTGCCGGCGGCGCTGAAAACGGATCTGGCTCTCATCAACGATGTAGCCGACATGCTATTGGCGGCTACCGCTTCCGGAAATAGCCCGATCTGGCTCTCTAGTTTTTGCAAGGGCTTCGTTGTACTGTTGTTGCACTGCCTTCAATGACATACTCTCTCTGTCTATTTATTTTCGCTGCTGAACGAACAAGCTCAATACCTGCTGCTGTGTCACACCGGCTTCCTGCGCTGCGATGGCTGCCACCCAGGCCGTAAAAGAAGTCGGATCGATGCCGGCTTAGGCTAACTCTTGCCGCCAGTCGCCTATACTCACCTTCTCTTGATCCATCTCCGGCAGACTTGCGCGCCAACCGGCTGGCCTCTTCCACTGTGCGCGCTACGTCTGCTTCTTTCCATCAGCCGAGCTCTATGATGATGGTACGGTTGATTGTCTTTCCATCTTCCGCCAAAACATCTGTCACAGTTTGACGGAAACACCGGCGCCCGCCTCATCTGTAGAGCGTTCCCAAAGCTCCTCGGCGTCCCATTCCTTCTGCCGTATCTGGAGTTGGCGTTGCTTCCTGGCTCTTCTTCTGCCTTGCGCCTGCTCGCTTAGGTAGGTGTCATAGGCGCGGGCATGCTGGCCTGCCTAGGTTTTTCAAACACGGTGCCGGATGGCTTGCGGCCCCTTCGAGGTGCGGCCTTCGCTCCAGTTCTTCCAGGCGCCTGGGGGCGTTGATGGGTGTGCCGGACGGCGTCGTCTTTGATAATCCTTTTGACAGACGATAATTTCGGTAGGCATCGGCCAGCGATGCGCTCGTTGGGCTGCATGGGTAGGTAGTAGGTTTGAAAGATGAAGTAGGACGTATCAGTGTCCCGGCTGCCAGTCCCACAGGTTTGCTGTCATGGGGCCACCGATCCTCTTTCACCTTGCAGTGCTGGTAACATCCATTCTCCAGTCCGTAAAATAAAAAGGTGCGGATCTCAAGAAGATCCGCGCACCCGGCGCAATAAAATATTATTTTCAACAGATGACAGGTCAGCCTATGGCTATGCGTGCCACCGTCCACGGTGCCTTGCTGGCGCTTTGCGTTGCGGCACGATCACGCTCTGATTGTCACGAGCGCCGTCAAAAATTCGTCTAAAAACTCAGCCGGCGGCGTCTTTCTCTGTCATAACTGCATTAAAATGAATGTCAAGCGTGCTTGACGCACAACAGCATAGATTAGATCAGCTCGCCAACACCTGTGCAAAACACTTTTTTTTCTCAGTTTTTCAGCCATACCACCTACGCAACACTACTACGAATAGTAATTGTATCGAATTTCGGTGTGATTTGACGAAAAACGACGAAGAAAATGGGCCTTTCACGCTCCTCTTATGGGCTTTTGTTGGCGAGGTGCGGCTGGCCGCAACCGACCATCAACCGCCACTGCCCGCTCGACGGGTTGTGGGGCACGTAGCGCCGGCACGAGGCTCTGCGCAGCATGGCCCGACGGCGCCGCAGTGGGCATTGCTTACCACAGTGGTGGACACTCGCTAGGCTCGTTGTTGAGGTGATCTGGCGCTTAGGTGGCTCGTAAAGGTTGCCTGGAAAGTGTCCTTACCCATTGACCACCGCCCATTCGATTAATCGCTCTATACCCATTTCGTAGGCTGCCCAGCGCATACATGGATTGATCGTCACTTGCGGCGTTCAGGTGAAGATTATCCCTCTGGCCGCCTGCTGCTTCTCCGGGCTGCCACCTTTGGCCCGGAATAACTCAACTTTTCAAAGTCCCGGCGTCGGTCAGCGCCCCAGCGCTTAGGTGGGTCATTGTCTGGCCGTTCAGCAGGTGCCGGCGTCAAGCTGGCCAGCATGGAATCAATGTCGATTACCCAAGTAGATGGTGGGAATTTGCAAGATGCACGTGGATCACGTGCGTTATTCTATCTCTATTATTACGGTCGTGATCCACGTGCATCTTGATGCTTTTGACGATGCCGGGCTCGATAACAAGGGCAATTTCCCGCTTGACGACGGCGCCATTGGCGAGGCTTTGCAGCGCCGGCAGGATGATCCGGTTCAACCCTAGCGCCGCGCAGATGTCCCTAAATACTTCTTTGCCGTATTGATCGACACATCGGCGCCGGCCGCCAACAAATCAGCCACAAACCCGCCCATGTCGCTCACCCAGGTCAGCCGCCACCGCCAAAAGCGTCTCCATCGTGGCCGCCCGCTTTGCCGCCTGTTTGCTTTCTGCGGTCGGTCGGTCGGTCACGAGCTGGGACGGTCGCAGGCCCAGGATTGCCGGCTGAACATCTCAACCACCCGCCGCCCGGATTGACGGATAATGCGAACGATGGACCGCTTGCACGGCGGCCGCGTCTCTATGCTGGGCAATGAGGGCGCCGACTCGGTAATCGGCGCCGTCGATCTGCTCAACCATCAGCAGCTCCCCGCCAGCATTCTCGGCTTCATAGCCCACGGCCCGCCGGGTCAAGGTGGTGTCAATGCCAGGATAGAGCGCCGCCGCTTCGCTGAATAGCGCCGGTATCGATGGGGACCGCACTGGCCCGAATGGTCAAGCCGCTTTGCAGATCGTTACGCCCTTCCAGGGCATGATAATAAGCCACCTTAGCCGCTGGGAACGCCACCTCAATTATGGGCGCCAATGCGCCGCGACAATGATCGTGGTATCGCTTTCCCCGCCGGCATGGAGGAAACGCAATGTGGCGCCGGATGGCGTCAAGCCGGGCCGCCCGGCGAGCGTCGCGCCCGTCACCTTTGCCCAGGCATGGCGCTTTTGGCGTTGTTGTAGGTCACATCTGTGATCTCATTACCACTAGCAATCGCCACCTGTGGCGCCACAACCTGTAATGGGCCACATAGATCGGCCATCAGATCGGCGTCGGCTGTGGCATTCAAGATGATTGTAGGTCGTTGGTTTCATACCAGGCCGGCAAATGACCACGGCTATAGGTCAATTCCAGCCACTTGGCGACTGGTGAGCGAAACAAAGCGCCGCAGCCCGTTACCGGCTGCCCAGCGTTCAGGCGCCGCACATCTTCCAGACAATAGGCCGATCAACTTCTGTCCAAATTGTTGGGGTAAGTCGGCAACTGCGCCGGCGCCATTGACGTGGGCTGTGGCAGTCAAACAGCGCCCCTTGCACATGGGAACCATCACCCCGGGCGTCAACGTCGCGCAGGCCCGGAAAATAGCGTTCTGGCACAGCGTAGAAGGTCAGGCCAGCCCATCAGACAGGCCCGGCGCCGTCACATCTGCATCAGACCACGCAGCAAGCCCACAGTGGCCGCCGGCATTCCCCCTTGCTCTATCGCACTGGCCAGATCCCCCAGCAACACCCGCATACTGTCCACAAAGGTCTTATGGGTCAACTCATCAGCAATGACAATATCTTCATTCTCTGGATAGTTGCTGTGCAGATGTGCATGAACATAAGCGCAGTTTTTCCCGCTGCTTAAACTGTGCTTTATAGCCGGCGTCATGACACCAGGCCGCAGCCGGGCAATCCGGGCCAAAGCGGTTGACCAGGGCTATAGCCCTTGCAGATTGGGCATTGGCCGCGTCACTCTGTTGGCACATTTCTGGCGTATGGCCGTAGACGTGCCGGAAGCCGGTCAGCGTGCCGTCGGCTATCTTTTCGTCAATGGTGGCGTGATTGGGCAGAACAACAGCCACGGTTTGATCGTTCGTGGCCGCCCATGATAGGGGCGTTCATACTCAGACAGGGCCAGCAGATTGCCCGCCGTCACCAGCTCGGCAAACTTAGCGCCGCCCTCGGCAATGATAAAATCATCAATTCCCTTATGCTTGCCCAGTAATCCGGGCAGTAAGATCATGGCGTCGATACCGTGCGCTACCAACCGGCGCCCATTTTGACATCAGCCAGGGCGCCCGCCCGGTCATTATCAAAGGCCAGAATCACAGGCGACCACGTAACAAATCTACATAACTATCGTGCCAATCCTCTACACCACGCAAGCCCAGACAACCCACCTTAGCCAGAAGATTGGCTGCAATCGCTTTGAACTCGCCTTCTGTGAGCACCACCGGCCCAACCGACGGTAACAAATGAGCGCCATAAGGTAAGTTGATTCACGATCAACCACGGCCCTGCGTGGCGACGTGTAGCGCACTGGCTTACCACCCGCTGTATCGCGGGAGAGATTGACCGCGTCGTGATCGACCACGGCGCCGGCGTCATCTAAGTGGGGAAGACAATCTTCCCTTGATGACCACCCGCAAACATGGCGCCGTGACCAGTCAGCCAGTTATGATGTGCCGCCGGCAGGCCAGCTCATTCCGCTGCAGCCCGCTGCCCAGCGTCAAGGCCGGCGTACCATTGACGATAGAGGCCGGCGTCAAGATAGCCCAACCCAGCGCGCTCAATCGCAGCGACAGGCAGGCGCCGTACTGACTGTAAATATTTATAGGCGTGGGTGTATTCCATAGGGCGCTTTGGGCGAAGGTGGCCAGGTGGCCGTACAGATCGCGGATGGCATCGACGCGCCCCGGCTCGGTTGCACCCGGCTGCCAGGGCTTGACCGCGGGCGCCGTCGTTACGGACCAGGACAGGCCCAGCAGAGTAGCGGTAGGGATGCTATGCAGGCCGGGTAGCTTGCGCTCAAGCCTGACCAATAGGTCATCAAGATCGAACGATCTTTTTGCTTGGTTGTTATGCGAAATTTTCGTATCGCCCTGAGGTGTGGTAAAATGGGGAGAGGGATGCCCTCCTCCAGATCCGTGGAACGCTGGCCATCCGGCTGGCGTTTCGCGAAATTATCGAAATTTGTGTTATTATATAACATATGTCATAATTACCGATGTATATTTCTGAGAAAAATGACGATTTAGAAACGCCCTGCTGTTGCAAGCAAGGGCGTTTCGTTTTTATACGCTAACTCTCTAGCGCAACCTGAGTTGTACCAGGTGTATTTTTGAGCAATTCGGCCAAATGGCCACGCGCAGCAGCAAACAGGATTTGCGAGCGTGGTTGTCCGGTCAACTTAGCCGCACGATCCAAATCTGCACGCAGATCATGCGGTAGACGGACAGGGAAGTACCCCGTTTTTTCACTCCGATTTCCACAATTTGCTTTCATAGTCTGCTCCTCCTTGCATAGGTTTTCGCTTAAACTCTATTTTATCATCGTGTATACGTAAGTCCAAATTTCGGGATCGGGTTTTGCAACATTCACTGAAAAATATGTTACTTTATGTTACAACATGTGTTATAACATAAGTTATAATATAAAAGTGACTAAAAATAGATGTGGCCTGTATGATTGCAGGCCACATCCTTCGTATATTAATTTTGGCTGTAGAGGCTGGCGGTTGACCGGTTGATCATCCCTTGCGACCGGCTGGTGATAGCAGCATCAAGCTGCTCACGCACCGCGCCGGCTTCCTCGCTCTGCTACCATCTTCCCGTCAGGCCAGCTAGCAGGCAGGCAATAGCCAGCATGAGAAAGAAGGCGATCAACTCTACAATCACGGTCAATAGGCCCGGCCCCTTGCTGGGCGCCTGCGTGAAGATCACTTGCACATTTGGTCTGTCGTCCATCAATTTACCCTGCCTTTCAAACTCAACATATGCGAACGAAGGATCTCGTTTACCTCATTTGCGGCCCGCGTATACTTGTCGCCGCCGGCCACACCATAGACATCCTTGACAATCTTTGTGATTGATTCGCCTGCAATAAACAAGGAGATTACCCGCTCGGCGCGTGCCATGTCTGCCACTTCGGATGCCACTTCGGATGCCGTCTTGCTGCCACTTCGGATGCCGTCTTGCTGCCCGGTTTCGATAGCCGTCGAAGGGGCAAACGAAGGGGCAAACGAAGGGGCTTCTACCACTGGTAATTGGGCATTGTCGGCAACATACACGTTTTTACCCTCGAAACTACGTGCAACCAGTTCCAGATCCCCGGCTGTGCAATTTGGGACCGCCAACCTATGCATTTCGCCGCTCGGCGCCATCCATACGCATTGGCCGATTGTAAGCGTTTCGGCCATCCGGCCAAACTCAGTATTACCCGACTGCACCCGCGCCACGTCGCGCCGCGCTCGCATACTGATCATGCTCACGAACGAATTACGCACCGTGGTATCCATCACTCGGCCGTCAAAGTTCTGGCCGATGCACATCGCGTAGACACCCACTTTGCGCGTCTCCTGGCTGATTTGGCCTAACACATCACAAAGAACGCCGGCCACGTTGGAACGCTGGAACAATGCTGTAGTCTCATCTACAACCAAGATTAGCGGCCAGCGTTCTTTGTCCTGCCCAGCCAACCGGCGTTGTCCGATCTGGCCGATGTAGCGCAGCGCATCGACAATCTGCTTTTCTTCGCTGGCCACATCGCACAGCATGAGGCTACGCAGGGGTGCCAGGCTCGCTCCTAAGCTTTCTTCCCCGCTGGCGTAGTGCGGATCCACCACCACAAACCGGCCACCCTGCAAGGCTGATTGTGCGAGAATGGACCGAATCAGGGTGCTTTTGCCGGCGCCACTCTTACCACCAACCAAACTGCTATACAACTCTCTCCAGTCGGCGGTGACTTCCTGCCCATCTTCATCCAGGCTATAGCCCATCAAGAATCCTTTGCCGGGAAGCTGGCCAGCCTGGTACAGTTGCCAGAAGGTTGACGGTGTGGTTGTGGCCGCCGCCGTCATCGTTTGCCCATCGGCGCCGGTAATGTTCTGGTTGCTCTCCGGGCTGTAGTGGAACGTAGAGAGATTAGCCAAGTAGCTGGCTTGGTGGCTGTCAATGGCCCGGTGTGCGAATTCGGGTTGACGCAGCAGTGAGGCCGGAACGGGCAGCCGGCCCGCCTCATCTGGCGCAACGAACTCCGATGCACGCCGCTCGGTAATCGCCGCCATTCGCCACCAGCGCAGCAGCCACAGGCCGCCCACAATGCCGGGCACAATCAGCACAATGACGCATCCGGCAAAGACGACCAGCACAACCAAGATGATCGCGGGATTGCCCATCATGCCCCCGATGGCGGCCAGTGCGCTGCCTGCCATGCCGACTATTACCATAGCGCCCACAATGCCGATAAGCGCCCACTTAAAGCCCCGCTCTACAATCGCCATAGCATCACCGCCAATCTGCCAGGGCCAGCAACAGGCCACAGCAACAAAGCCCCGATACGATCACAGGAAACAAACAGCAACCCATCACCACAAGCGCCACAACCTTTAAGCCAAAGCGCTCCACAGCCTGCCCGCCATGCTTCAATAGTTGTTGCGTAATCATCGAAGCACCTCCGACAAAACAGAGATGATAAACCACAGGAAGGCGACAGGGATCCCCAGGCCCAGCACAATAGCCAGGATGCCGCACATCCCGCCGCGCCCGTGGCCGTTGTGACTGTGCGTCGTGTTGAATGAATCCGCTACGCTGATATGATTGGTTACATAGGTGTAACTGTTGCCGCTGTTGTTGGTGTAGCTGTTCTCATTGCCTTGAAACATATATCCTCCTATAGCCCGTTGGTCATTACGTAGGCTTCTAAACTGTCCGGCCCGCGCTTGGGCATGAACTTTGCGAAGCGCTGTTCCCAGTTCATGCGCCCTTCCAGGTAGAGACAATAGTCGGCAAAGTCCTGCTCAGCCGTCGCGCGCTCTGGCTTGGCCGGTGGCATCAGTGGCGTAAATTCGTTGCTCATCTATTCCCCCTCTGCCAGGCGTCGGCGCGCTTCTGATTCGCATTCCTGCGTTGTCTTACCCAAGGCCCAGCCACTTGCCAGCACACTGGCCAGCTTGAGCTTGAACGCTATTTCCTGATCAGCACTGGCAAACATCTTGCCCCACGTTGGCAGGCTATTGATTGCCTTTTGCCCCTCACTATCCCAGGTTGGAAAGGTCATAGCTGCACCACCTTGCGCGCCATGGCGCGGTGTGTGGCTCGGCTGCCGGCTGTGACTTGCCATAGATGGGCGGCGCTCACGATCAACGATAAAGTACAGAGGACAAAAACTGTGGACATTCAACACCTCACTTGTAGATAGGTGAGGCTGTAAATAAAAACAGCCACACCAACGAAAATAGTTTCTCGCTGATGGGCTGGTATAATTGCTTATAGCCTAGCCCGCTGGTCTGTTCAGCGAGTTATGGTTACGGGTGAGTAGGTGTTCACTGCACTTACTCACCCGGTTACATACAAGGTTACTGCGTGCGCTCTTTGCGCCTGTACTGCCGCTTCGATCTGCGGTCAATCACCGCTTGAATCTCCGCATTGCTCCAAAGATAATCGCCATTCGGTAAGCGCTCGGCTGGCCGTAACTCCGGGTACCTATGTAGGTAGGTCGTCAAGTAGTTGCGGGTCAATCCTATACGTGGCGCTACTTCTGCGGTGACTAACTTTCTTTCAGTCATCTTATCCTGTCCTCACTTGATTTGCATTTCCATAACTGCAATTGTATCATGATAGTGTAGGCCATGTCAATACGCAAATATTGCTTGTTGGGTGGGGCTACAACTGCACTGCAATTACAATGAAGGCATCAAACTACACTACATAGTATAGGGAACCTGTACCCTGTAGGGGCTGTTAGAAGGGGCCACACCATGCAACCACACTACACACCCACTGCCGCGGCTGCCTTGGTGGGCGTCTCGGTTTCTTCCCTGCGAAATTGGTGCCGTGACTTTGCCGACAACCTAAGCGAAGGGGCCAGGCCGCCGACAGGTACAGAGCGCAAGCTCACCGCCCAGGATATAGCCATACTGCAACGGGTCAAGGATCTGCGCGCCCAGGGCATGACGACAGACGACATAAAGTCGGCGCTACAAACTGAGGATGTAACTGCACTACAACCGCCCTACATTGACGTGCAACCTACAGCAGCATTGCAGCCTACACCCCCTGTAAAAGCCGTAGAAGGGCCACAACCGGTTGAGCTATACGCTACTGTCTTGCAGTCCGTGGGCGCACTACAGGCCCGCATGGATTCGCTACAGGCCCAGCAGGATAGCCAAGCACAAGCCGCAACCGGGCGCGTTACGCTCTTTGCCGTGGGCGTGTTGGTCGGGCTGGTGCTGGCGTTGATCGTGGTCGGTGTGTTGTGGCTGCTGCCTTAGCGCCCTTCCTCTACCTGTTGGAGCCGCGCCTCTAACTCTTTGACCTTTGCCGACAGGTGCTTAAAGCCCGCGGTCAATAACTCAATGTCACCCGGCGCGCCCACTTCCACCTGCCCGGCGTGAGCATTGCGAATGAACGTAGTGAGGTAGCTCCCCATCTTCTTGATACCGCCCGCCAACTCTACCAACTTGCCCGGAACATCAGCCGGAACATGAACCGACAATCTTGTCATCTCTTCCACAAATCACCATCCTAAAACTAAAATCACTATCACTATTGACGGTTACATGATAGCACTATTGCACCCCGAAATCAATAGGATAACGCACCATAGCGGCCACTTTGCCTATTGACTTATATCCATAAAGGTGTATAATAGGTTATGATATTAGTACTTATCAAAAGGTAAAAGGAGTGTAGAACCATGACGGAATTAGCGACGATCACCACCAACACGATCCAGCCTATCATCAACCTGGTATGCAATGCCGTGACCAGCGACCACACCAAGCGCGCTTACAGTCGGGCGCTAACTGACTTCATCGCATGGCATAGCACAACCGGCCAGGCAGGGTTTAGCAAGGCGACGGTGCAAGCCCATGTCACTGCGCTGCGTGATGCCGGCGTCAGTGCATCCAGTATTAACCAGCGGTTGACGGCGATCAGGAAGCTGGCCGTTGAACTGGCTGACAATGGCGTGATTGACCACAGTGCGGCCCAGGCGGTCGGGCGTGTAGAGGGCGTGCGCAAAGAGGGCAAGCGGTTAGGGAACTGGTTGACTAAGGAACAGGCGCAACAGTTGTTAGGGCTGCCCAATGTGGCGACGGTCAAGGGTCTACGCGATCGTGCGATACTGGCCGTTCTGTTGGGTTGTGGGTTGCGTCGTGAGGAATGCACCGGGTTAGCTGTCGGCAACATTCAGCAGCGCGAGGGGCGTTGGGTGATTGTTGACCTGGTAGGCAAGCGCAGTAAGACGCGGTCGGTGCCTATGCCGGCGTGGTGCAAGTACGCGATTGATGCTTACCTGTTGGCGGCCGGTGTTGCCGATGGCGTTCTGTTTCGGTCGGTGCGTCGTGGCGATCACATCACCGCCCAGGGCATGACAGCACAAGCAATCTTTGACGTGGTGAAAGACTACGCCGCGCTGATCGGTGTAGACGTGCGACCGCATGACTTGCGAAGAACCTTTGCCAAGCTGGCGCACAAGGGCAATGCACCCATTGAACAGATTCAACTATCCTTAGGACATAGCAGCGTGCAGACAACCGAACGGTATATTGGGGTGCAACAAGATTTGAGTAGCGCTCCGTGTGATGCCTTGGGCTTACGCATCTAACAGGAGGGATATAACCATGCTCAGTAAGAACGAATTGATCACCCAACTACGTGGCCGGCGTCGCAGTGTCGAAGCAGAGATTAAGCGAGTGCAGGAGGAAACACCTATCGACGCAACCAGGGCAGCCACCAACGACGGCTATCTGATGGCGCTGGAAGTGGAACGCGCCTTCCTTGCCGGCTTGCTAGATCAAAGCGAAAAGCGACAGTCAGGCGCCGAATTGTAACACCCTTACAGAGATCCTGTAACGTCAGCTACGCCAAATGTCGCTTTGTCTACCTACCCACACTGCGTTATAATCCACATAACCGGCTTGTTGCGTGCGGCTTCGGTCGCTTCGGGGGAACGCTTCAGCCGGTTTCTTTTTGCCCTGATTGTGTGTCTTTTTTAGTGAATCTACACACACATCGTAGAGCAATCGTCAAGTAGTGTGTGTGTAAATATGATACAATAGACACACATAGACCGATTGCAAACAGGGGACAGGCACAATGAAAAGTAAACTCAATAAGATTCGTGAATTACTCGCAGACCTAAACCGGGATGAGATTGCAGCGCTACAGCAGGAGTTGACCGACATAGCGCCCTTTGCGAAGGAAGCCAGTCCAGAGGAAAAGCTTTTGGCGCTGGCCATTACTTCGAGGATCGCTTATCAGTGCGTGGTAACAGTTCACAGCAGTACCTGTATGAACGATGGTACGAGCGTGACGGGTTGTCACTCAAGCACAAAGGACGCCTGCTGTATAAAGGTAGTTTGCAGGAATATGTAGCCAGCCTTGATAAAATCGAATGAGGAATAAGAAGAGGTGATCGACATGTCGATCACCTCTTCTTATTTATAGATACACAACACTACACTACAGTTGTATGATGGTTTTGTTGTACAAAATCAGACTTTAATCATACAACTGTAGTGTAGTGTTGTTACTGCTCGATCATCGTCTCATAGGCTGCCAAGATCGATGCCACGATCTTACGCTCCGTTTCAGTCAGGGTAACGCTGCCTTCGCCCTGTGACCCAACAAAGCGGACCTCCGTTGCCGGCGACGTGGCCACGGCTCTAAGCATCTCCAGATCCTTGTCAGCAACAAAGCCGTCAAATTTCTCGACCGACTTTCCATCAATCCAGTCTACCTCTACCGTTTCGCCAAGCCGGTCAAGATTCGGCTCTATGGTGAAAGTGCGATCCGGCGTGGTCACAACGTACTTTTCAATAAAGACGAGCGTGTCAGGCCGATAGATGATTTTTAGCCTTAGCCAAAAGTCATCGCCCCGTTGCGCTATGTATGGATAGAAGTAGGTGCCCTGGAGCGACTGCGAGCGATTATCAAAGTAAAACACCATGCCGTTCGCGTCATCTGTGGTAGACACAAGGGAACTCATCTCGCTTGCGTCTATTTCATTCCCACCACAGCCGGCGGCCAGGGCCATCAGCAGGAAAAGCGCGGCTAGATACTTCATACAGCACCCCTTTTGCCTGAATCAATAGGAAGGTCACCATTTGCATAAAATCGCAAAAACATAGAAACATACCGACCTACCTTGTTTCATTGAAAATAGGCCGGTTTCTGCAAGCCAGTTTCAACACTCACTACGCTAGAAGTTGCTGCAATGATTTTTCGCAGTCGGCTAAGCGGTCACACAGGCCGCGATAGTGCTGCAAAACGCCACTGACGTGGATAGCGGCGCTTCTCAGTTGTTCCACTAAAAACGGGTAGTACCGCCCAAGGGTCGCATGGATTGCTGCAATGTCGCTGTCCACTTGCAGCAATCGTTCAGGCATGTTAGGCTGCCACCGTTTCAGCTCAGCCCGCAGTTTTTCGATCTGGCCTTCCAGTTCATCTTTTCGGTTGAGATGATCCTGCAGCGTCCGTCGATGCATATCAACTACCTCAGCGTGCCGGCGGCGCTGAAAACGGATCTGGCTCTCATCAACGATGTAGCCGACTTGGCTATTGGCGGCTACCGCTTCGGAAATAGCCCGATCTAACTCCTGTAGTTTTGCAAGGGCTTCGTTGTACTGTTGTTGCACTGCCTTCAATGACATACTCTCTCCTGTCTATTTATTTGCTGCTGAACGAACAAGCTCTAATACATGCTGCTGCGTTACACCGGCTTCCTGCGCTGCGATGGCTGCCACCAAAAGGCCATAGAAGAAGTCCGGATCGATGCCGGCTTGGCTAACTCTTGCCGCCAGTCGCCTATACTCACCTTCTCTTGATCCATCTCGGCAGACTTGCGCCAACCGGCTGGCCTCTTCCACTGTGCGCTACGTCTGCTTCTTTCCAGTCAGCCGGCTCTATGATGATGGTACGGTTGATTGTCTTTCCATCTTCCGCCAAAACATCTGTCACAGTTTGACGAAACACCGGCGCCCGCCTCATCTGCTTAGAGCGTTCCCAAAGCTCCTCGGCGGCGTCCCATTCCTTCTGCCGTATCTGGAGTTGGCGTTGCTTCCACAGCTCTTCTTCTGCCTTGCGCGCCTGCTCGCTTAGATGGGTGTCATAGGCGCGGGCACGCGCTGGCCAGCCTATGCTATTTTCAAAGACGGTGCCGGATGGCTTGTGGCCCTTCGAGGTGCGGCCTTCGCTCCAGTTCTTCCAGGCGCCTGGGGCGTTGATGGGTGTGCCGGACGGCGTCGTCTTTGATAATCCTTTTGACAGACGGTAATTGCGGTAGGCATCGGCCAGCGTGCGCTCGTTGGGCTGCATGGGTAGGTAGTAGGTTTGAAAGATGTAGTAGGACGTATCAGTGTCCCACGGCTGCCGGTCCCACAGGTTTGCTGTCATGGGGCCACCGATCCTCTTTCACCTTGCAGTGCTGGTAACATATCCATTCTCCAGTCCGTAAAAGTAAAAAGGGTGCGGATCTCAAGAAGATCCGCGCACCCGGCGCAATAAAATATTATTTTCAACAGATGACAGGTCAGCCTATGGCTATGCGTGCCACCGTCCACGGTGCCTTGCTGGCGCTTTGCGTTGCGGCACGATCACGCTCTGATTGTCACGAGCGCCGTCAAGAAATTCGTCTAAAAACTCAGCCGGCGGCACGTCTTTCTCTGTCATAACTGCATTAAAATGAATGTCCAAGCGTGCTTGACGCACAACGGCATAGATTAGATCCAGAGCAGCATCACCCGTACAAAAAACCTTTTTTCTCAGTTTTTCAGCCATACACCACCTACGCAACACTACTACACGAATAGTAATTGTATCAATTTCGGTGTGATTTGACGAAAAACGACGAAGAAAATGGGCCTTTCACGCTCCTCTCGCGGGCTTTTCTGAGCTTGGTGTGGCTGGCCACCAGCCGGCCATCAACCGCCGCACCATGCGGGTTGTGGGGCACGTAGCGCCGGCGCAGGCTTTTGCGCAACATGGCCAGGCGGCGCGCTGTGGGGCATCTATAGGTTGTCATAGTGCCTTCACCGCCTCGTCATCCGCCAAGCGACAGGTGGTTGTGATGATCTGCGCAATGTCCGCTTGTTTGCGATAGTATTGCGCCCAAATGAGATTGTCAGCAAAGGGGATGTTAGCGCCCAACATATCGCTTAACTCTACCAGCTCGGCAAATTCCGACTCCGACAGGGTTAGGCGGCCGGTTAGTTCTGTCAGTCGATACCAGGCCAGCGCGGTCGGTTCCGGCATAGTCGGCGCTTGTTTCTGGCGCCCGGCCGGCGGTAGATAGAGCGGTGTATAGGCCCATTTGTTGAGGTCGTCATTACTCATAGATGGGTAGAGCTGCTCACGCACCCGGCGCCGCTGTTCGGTCAGGCGGGCGATCTTGCGCTCCAGTTGTGTGGTGTCAGCGCCCACGGTGGCGAGGTCGCAGGCCGTTTTCTCTGCTCTATTTTGCGCCCGTTCCAAGGTCCGTTCCCAGCGACAAAGGCCGCCGTTATAGGTCCGAAACTCCTGTCGGCGAAACTGTAGCACCTGAAAGGCGTGGGCTTCGATGATATGGATAGAGGGCGCCTTATGTTGACGATGGGACTCGATCAGGCCCATGTCACGCAACTTGCGAATGATCGTCGCCACCAGCGACTTGGTGAGGCCAAATGATTGGGTCAGTTCATCGACAGTTGTGCCGCTGCCGCCGGCGTTCAGCAACCCGTCAACGACCAGGATCCCACACGCTTGCAACCCGGGTAATAGGCTATCTAGGAAGGCATGGAACGTATCGTCGCCACCATCGCAGGAGGCCCGCCGCGCCGCTTGGCGTTGGTGACGGGACGTGCCACCACTGAACCCGTCGTCATTCATCCAGTGTAAAAAAGTTGATGTGATTAGATTTCCACCTTTAGCAGCACTAGAGACTGGTGTTACAAGTGGAAAAGTAATCATATCAACTTTGATCGATACATTCCAGGTATTTGGTTTGTCGGTTGGCTGGGCATCAAATAGCCAGGCATGGCGCCGTAAAACCGGCTCTACACTCTTGTGCGACTTGGCTTGCACGGTTTCGCCGTCCGTATTGACGCCGCGCACTACCCGGTAGGCGTTGATGCTAACGTTGTCGGTGCGACCGACTGCGCGCATGATCTGTAGAATCCGGGTGATGATTTGGCGGTCGGTTGAGGCCGTGCGATATTCCGGTTTGCCATTGCGTTGGGCTTTCAGTTCATCGGGAACAAACTGCCCTAAGTCGGTTGTGAGGATGGCATCGCACAGCGCAAGAAGGTCAACAGCCGGCGTAGGGCGCTCTATTTCGATGCCTTTGGCCAGCAACATGTCATGGGCCATTTCCACAAAGCGCCGCCCCTTGGGTGCCCGGCTCAGGCCCGTACACCATGCCCAGCATTCAAGGGCATCGCCGCCCCGACTGTCAGCGAACGAATAGAAAATATCGCCCTTGGGTTGAATGAGCAACCCACCGTTACCCAATACCCGGATCTCGCCGTTTGGCTCACTGCGCATTTCGCCCAGCCGGCCAAAGTGGCACAAGACTTCCAAAACCGTCCAGTGCTCTCGTACTCGGTCAGCCAGGCTATTCTGTGAATGCGTGCGTTCTGTGGGCTTAGTGGTGGCATCACCGATGGGTTGGGAGGTAGCAGGGCGCTTGGCCTTGTCGGCTTTGGTATCGGTCAATTCCTCGCCTGTCCAGGCTCGCCAAATGTCGGCAAGCTCGACAAAGGTCATCTCGATAGGCGCCCGCCCATTGTTTTGGTAGAGGGCGCCGGATGGGTGCGTACCCACAACCGCCGCCTGATTACCCGTAGATAGGAGTTCGGCAAAGGGTTGTTTCTCCTCCGGCCGGCGTGCTTTGGCCGCAACGGGGAGACGATCAGTTATGCGGATCGCCACCTTCCCCCGCTCTGGGGCGTTGTCGCGGTAGGAAATGAGCGAGTTTTTTAAAATGGGAAACGTGTCGAGAAGATGAGGAAAGCCGGTGTCAGTGTCGATCCAAACAGTGTTGTTACTGTGGGTGCCGGCATGAACGCCCGCATTGCCAGGGTGACGGCTGGCCTCTTCTGCGGTAAAAGGCCGGTTCTGCCACCCCTTTGTGAAGGGCACTTTGCCATTTAAGAGAGTGAAGGTAAAGCCCCAGGCCGCAAATGGGCAATCTGGATCGCTGTTCGCTCCGCTCAATATGCGAAGTTTTTATACTAGCGTCAGGTGTGTTAAAATGGGGAGAGGGATGCCCTCCCTCCAGATCCGTGGAACGCTGGCCATCCGGCTGGCGTTTCGCGAAATTATCGAAATTTGTGTTATTATATAACATATGTCATAATTACCGATGTATATTTCTGAGAAAAAACGACGATTTAGAAACGCCCTGCTGTCACGAGCAGGGCGCTTCGTTTTCTATGGCTACTGCGCTCTCTCCGCCGCAAATTGTTGCATGAACAGTTGAGCGCCTTCGAGTAGAATAGTTGTTCGCGAAATTCCGCGACTGGCCGAAAGACCGTCAATTTCAGCTTTCAGTTCATGAGGCAGGCGAAGGGCGATTTGTTCAGTATTCCGCGTGATGCCACCTCTGCGCCGCTGCACTTCAGTTCCCAGAATCATCATCTCGCTCATAATCTCCATCCTCTGTTGATCGGGTAGGTCTTACGCTCACAATATAATACCACCTGCATATGCAGTATTCAAAATATCGGGATCAGTTTTTGTAATATTCACTGCAAAAATGTTACTTTTATGCTATAACAAATGTTATAATACAAAAGTAACTAAAAAAACAGACGTAGCCTGTAATCGTACAGGCTACGTCTTTCGCATATCAATCAGTCGATCAGTTTCGACAGAGCGTCTTTGAGCAGCTCCTCCAGATCGCCATTGACAATCGCCTCATCAATGGCGGTCGGCGTAGAGTGCATCCCCAGCGCAATCCCCACTGTGAAGGCGCTCTGCATGGCGTCATAAACTCGCAGGTTTACAGTGCTCTCGATCTTGCTCCACATCTCCGGTGTCATCGTGGGCTTGATAAGCCGCAAGAGCGCATTGAACTCCCGGTGATGAACGATCATGGCCGGCTCGATTTCCTCAAAAATTTCGATAATGATCTCGGTATTCATAGTATTCTCCCTGTGTGGTCTATTGAGGGAGTGGGTGTGATGACTGCTGCGGTTACTCCCGGTTGATAAAATTACTTTGATTGATATTTACTGTGTATCTGCCAAAGTGGCAAGCTCGCCATTGCGGCGATGTTTAACCGGCGGCAAATTTTCCAGCAATAGCAAAGCGCGTGTCGCCGCTACCTCTAGCGGCTTATCGGACCGGATCGGCACTTGGCGCCCATCCAGTTCCGTGTATGCCACTATCGGGAAATTCTGCCATCCTTCTGGCCCGGCTGGCTTAGTAGGTTGGCGATTGCGTTTTTGTTGTATCATGATCATCCTTTCCTTGGTGGGCAGTGGCCACCATCATTACAAGTTGACCGTGTGTGATTGGCGCCTGTTTGTGCGTGCGAGTGTGGGCGCCTGTTGGCGCTTTTTTGCCCCGTCACTGTGTCGCCTTAAGCATCCATTCCCAGAGGTATACCCCCGTCCTGGGAGGTGTTGTAGGTACTGTTGTAGGTTCGTTGTAGGCTCTGTGTGATTACGGCTCGTATATCGTTGTAGGCAGCGTTGTAGGCTCGTTGTAGATTTGTGGTAGGTATCAGGGGAGGCACGTTGTAGGTACGCTCCCCTGATATACATCAGCTTGATTTCAGCAATAAGGACAGGCGCCGATACCCTTCTTTGCTGTCCATCAATTCGGCGCCGGCGCGCTCCAACAGGGCGATAGACTCATCTAGATCGGTTACTGTGAACTCTAACCCGTTGCGCCATTGTCGGCTTTCTTTGGCCACAATGCCGGCATAGCGCAGGAAGGCAACGGCCCATGCCCAGCGGCGTTTGCTCATGCCGGATTTGTACATGGCAGCCACACCCGTCGATTGGCCGCTGAAGGCAGCCAGGATAATGGCGTGGGCATCGACAACAGCAGCCCGTACAATCTTGGATCCCCGGGTGCTGGATGGCAGCTTATTCCGCAGATGGGCCACTTCGCCACGAAGGCGCAACAGTTCCCGGTACAGTGCTTCTGTATTGCTGCTCACTTTACCGTTGGCGTGTGATTCGATTTTGAGCACGATCCTCACCTCCGTAAACCTTGTTTACAACCTTGCCGAATGTTTCATGCGCCCGTTCGTTGGCCTTATCCGCCGCCTTGATTTCAGTGATCCGGATCTTGCCGTAGATGTCCGTTTTGTGCCGCTCGACCCCAGCCGGGCTGTGGGCGTTCTCATCGGCGTTCGACTTGTACACCCCATAGGCGAAGGCAATCACGAAGCACAGCCAGGCCATCCGGTCATCAATCAGGTCTGCTTTATGCAGGCCCAGGGCGACGATCCCCGCTATGGCCACCCAGCCGGCTACCAAGATAAGCTTTGCCCGGTTGCGCTCCATTGGGCTGCTCTTCTCACTCATTGCTTGCATGTGCTGGATGGCGTAGGCGTCCAGCTGTCCGTTGCTCTGTTGGGGCGCCATCAGATGAGCCAGGGCGCCGGCCAACGGACTGTTGCCGTCTTGTTTCGGCGGGGGCAATACCAGGGCGCCGCGTGATTGCTGCGTGATTGCCGCGTGATTAGCCGTGTGGGTAGTGGCCAGGGCGGTGGTGGCGATGTCCGTCACACTGCCGTCGATGGCGTCAAGATAGCCCGTATCATAATCGACAATCTCAATATCAACTTGCTTGCTCATCGCTCACCTCATCTACTTCCACCGACCACACCAGCCAGGGCAAAGCCCATTCCATGATTAGCTTCAAGCCGATTGTAGCCAGAACCAGGGCGGCATACTGTTCGACAGCGCCGGCATGAAAGCCGAACAGGGGCAACAGTGGCAACCAACCAAACTGCGTTGCAATCACCGCGCCGGCCACAAAGACCAACCACCGCGCCCATGCACCCGGGGGAACATGCATACACCCATAGACCAGGGCGCCGGCCGCAAGCAACCATCCCACCACTACCACGAAAATATCAATTATCATTTCCATGTTTCACTCTGTTCCTTCAGCCAGTCCATTTGTGCGGCTTCGCTGCGAGTGTCCCAGAACCAAGGAAGCTGCCCACCGTTGCGCAGGAAGGCCGCTTGCAGTTGGTCAAGGCTCACCCCTGCGTCTGGTGCCTGTAGTGCTGGCTGTGTGCCGGCGCCGTTCGCCTCAGCCACCGACCCGCCCAGCAGCCAGCGCGTGCCCATGCGATTGATGAAGAATTTTTGGCCCTCCGCATTCTCCACAAAGCAAGCCCCTTGCAGGTCCGGCCCATTGTAAATCTGCTCACCAGGGTAAAGGTTGGCGCACCCCGGCCCGGCTGGCGACTCCCCGTCAATCAGGGTCACGCCGCCGGCGGCCGCGCCATCGTTCACACTTGAAGGTGGCGCCTGCACAATCACAGTTTGATGCTCGATATTGGTTTCAATGTTGTTGGTCGTCACACTGCGGTCGGGTGCATAAGACACGTTGGGCTTGAACTCAAGCGCCGGGCTGAACTCAAGACTTGGCGAGACAGTGGGCGAAACTTCTAAGCCACCGTCACCAAATAGGGCAATCAGGACTAGGATACTCAGGCCAAGTAGCAGAATGTTTTTCATGGTTAGTTGCTCCCCTCGCAAGTGGTGATGACGGTAAACGCTGCAATGGCCCGGTCAAGCTTGCTGGCGCCGGCCCATTGCGGTGACAGTTGTTGCTGTGCGTCTGCGTAACAGGCTTTGCTGTCAACCGGTGGCTGCATCGAGGCATTGCCCTTACCGCCGCCGATGGCATCGAAACAACCTTGGGTGTAGAGAACTACAACCGCACATAGCACAATCAAAACGGCTTTGGTGTCCATTACTTCACCGCCTTGCTACGTGGGTAGGTCACATAGGCAAAGGCCGCAATGAGCGCCAGACAGCCGGCAATCTGGCAGATGGGCAGCCAGAAGGCGACCACCACAGCGAAGGCGCCAGCCAGGCCCACAGCCAGGCCCAGCACAATGGCCAGCGTGCGCAGGAGGGCGAACAGGGCGACGGTAGCGCCGGCCATGACGGATATAGCGTCGAAACGTTGGGAAAACTGGTAACTCGAAATCATGTTAAACCTCACTTGTGGATAGGTGAGGCTGTAAATAAAACAGCCCACCAACGAATGTTAAATACTCGCTGTGGGCTGCTATAATGGCTATAGCTGTAGCCCGCTGGTAGTGTCAGCGAGTTATAGTTACGGGTGTGTTGGTGTCTGAACCACCTACACGCCCGGTTACATACAAAGTTGTTTTAAGCCGGTACAGCCTCCGGTTGCTGATAGGGTATCACCGGCAAGGCTTCACCCTTCTCTCTGATTTGCGCTAGATCGTACTCCATTTGCATCCCAAGCCAACTTTCCGGTGTGGGTCCAAAATACTTTGACAAGCGGTAAGCCATCTCTGGGCTAATCCCTTGCTTGCCGTTCAGCAACGATGATAAGGTAAAACGACTGACGCCCAACCCCTTTGCTGCTTCGGTCACGGTTAGGCCCAGTGGCTCTATGTGAAAGTCTCTAATAATTTCCCCAGGATGAGGCGGGTTTTTCATTCGCATCTCAAATTCCCTCAGTGGTAATCAACCAGATCAACATCAAGTGCGTCACCATCCTCAAAGCGGAAAATCAGTCGATAGTTGCCGTCAACCCTGATCGACCAAAAGCCTACTCTACCGCCTTTTAGTGGGTGCAGGTTCAGCCCTGGCCTATCTATATCCCCAATTGCATGGGCATTATTTAGAATCAGTAACAGCCCGCGCAACCTTCTTACTTGCGACTGTTGTAATCCCTTGCTTTGATCATATAGAAACAGGGCTTCCAGCGCCTTGTGTCGAAACGATGTAATCATGCCTTTTATTGTAAGCCATAAGCCTACACTTGTCAATACACAGTTTTTCCAGTGTACACACCTGTGCACTGGCTAAGGAGAAACCTTAAAAAAGTGAGATTTTTACATAAAATCATATATAACTTTATACTCTTTTATGCTTTTATGATCTACAACACACATATAACATAAGTCATAAAATCGCATAAGAGTTCTTATACTTTTATGTCTTTGATTCTAGCCAGGGTGCGGATCGCATCTTCGATAATCTCGCCTTGTGTTTGGCGTGTGCCGGCGCTTATACTCTGCTCTTTCAGCCGGTTCAGCAGAATGAGCACGTCAGGGGCAAGCATAATGGTCGTGCGCATCTTTGCCGGCTCTGGCTGCGCTGGTGGTGCTCCGGGTTGCTCTGGCGCCTTCTGGGGCGCTTCTGGTGCCTTGCTGCCAAAGATGGCATCAGCCCCCAATCCTGATTTTTTAGCCACGATTGATAATCTCCTGTATCAGTTGTTCATAGGCCACGGCGCCGGCACTACCGGGTGCGTGTTCAAACACCGACAGCGCTCGGCTGTGGGCTTCCTCTGTGCGCACGCTGCGCGGGATGATGGTGGTAAAGGCGAGGGCGCCGTAACGTACCTGTATCGCTTCGCTCACATCCCTAGCCACGTTGGTTTGATCGGCCATCGTGACAAACACACCGCCGATTCTGAGGTCGGGTCTATCCAGCCGGCTTTTTACCTTGGCTATCGTCTCTTCCAGCCGGCCTAAGCCCTTCAAGGCGAAGACACCCACGGCGACGGGGATCATTACCTCTGTTGCGGCTGCTAGGGTGTTGACGCAAAGCAGGCCCAGCGACGGCGGCGCATCAATGATAATGTAGTCATAGTTGGCGGCGCGCAGTTTGGAGCGTAGTAGCGTTTGGCCGCCTGTCTCGCTGAGCAATTCGACTTCAGCGCCGGCAAGGTCGATAGAGCTGGGTAGTAACGATAGGCTGGGCAGCCGTGTAGGCATGACACAGGCTGCCAGGTCCGCATCGTTGATCAACAAGTCATAGATAGTGAGCGCCGGCTCTGTGGCCCCTACAGTGGCGTAGGTGGCGTTTGCCTGTGGATCCGCATCAACCAAAAGCACACGCTTGCTGTGTAGCATGGCCAGGCCCACGGCCACATTAACGGCGCTGGTGGTCTTGGCTACACCGCCTTTTTGATTCGCAAAGGTTAGGATTCGCATATGGTTTTATGCTTTCATGCTGCTATGGTTCTATGTGGGAATACGGGTAGTGTACATCCGCAGGGGTTGTGAGGGCAAACGCAGACGAGGAGTAATGAGGGCGTACACCTGCCAAACTCATATTCAACAAAAGACGACTTATGTATAATTCGAGTTTAGCAGGTGTACGCATTACTGCTAAGACTGTTCCCGCTGCGCCCGTTCCATCAGCACAGATTTGCAGTTTGTGGCCATGACGGCCGCCACACCGCCCTTACCGACGATGGGATAGCCCTCGATGATGAGTGCGTCGCTTTGGTTCTGCTCGATGCTCTCTTTCACCTTGCTCCACTGCTTATTGACGATGAACACGGCCCAGGTGATCGCGCTGCCTTCCGGCACGGCCGGCAACCCCTTGGGCAGCGTCTTAGGCTCGCGCCCCTTCAGCGAGACAACCACACAATCTTTTTGTTGAATGACCTTCAGCGGTCTACCTATCAATGTGAGTTTCACGGTTCTGGCCTCTCCTGTCGATTTAAGGGCTTGGGCAATGAGTTGCTTCGCTTCATCCCAGGTCATCGCCGGCGCCGTGGGTGATCCCTTAGCCCTGGCGCTCTTCTGCTTCTTCTTTGGGTTGCGGTTGGCTGGGAAGATGGCCTTGCGCTCTTCTTTGGTTGCGCCTTGCTTGATGAGATGGAAGAAGACACCGCCGGGGGACCGCCGACGTTTCTCATTGGCGGTCATCATACCGCCCTGCGCTTCTACCTCTAGCGCCTGGTGCATAAGCGCCTTGGCCCGCTCTGGCCCCAACACCGCAACCGCCGTCCGCACTTCTGCTATATTGCGCTCGCTGAGCGCCTGCGCTATCTCCTGAACTATGGCTGCATTATCATCCATCCTTAGCGCCCTCCCCTCGCCTGGTCTGCAATCAACTTTGCTACTGTGGCCTGCATACTGGCGTACTGGCCCTCCAGCGCTGTCAGCCGGCCCGCCATGCCTTGTAGCATCAGTTTAAGCGATTCTCTATCAACTCGCTCAATTTCATCAGCCGGCGTACCGGCGTTCATGCTCTTAAGCAGGGTTGACAGATAGTCACCCATTTTATTGCGCCCGCCGGCCATCCGTTCAAGCAGATCGGCGGCTTCTGCATCAACCGTCAAATTTAGTCGTTTTGTACTCATTGCGTCATTCCATACAATACGTCATTACCTACACGAATAACGGATACACGAAATACTTTTGTAATAGAGAGGATAACACGCAATACAATAGGTGTCAATAACACGTCATTTCATAAGAAAAGCGTTGACAACCAACTGGTTTTCTGTTATTATAGCTTTAGATAATTTATCATTATTCAAAGCTATCGGATAGGGGTGAAAGCATGACCGAATTGACCACAATCACAACCACTTTGGCGACGGCTGAACAAATGGCGGCACTGGGCGCTGTCGCCAATCACTATGCCGCCGGCTCTACCTTTGCCGACTACATCAGCCGCAAGGCGCCCAATACCGTTAAGGCCCAGGGCTTCGATTTGGCCAGCTTTGCCGACTTCCTCACTACAGCCGGCGTTGCGGTCAGTGGCGAGCAGTTACAGCACAGCCCGGCCGCTTGGCAGGGGGTGACATGGGGCATTGTCAAGGGCTTTGTAGAATGGCAATTGAAGGCCGGTCACGCTGTTGCGTCGATCAACCGGCGCCTGTCCACCTTGAAGGTTTACGCTGCGTTGGCAGCTCAGGCCGGCACTGTCAGTGCTCAGGATCTAGCGCTCATTCAAACTGTGCGCGGCTATGGCCAGAAAGAAGCCAAGCGGGTGAATGAGCGGCGCGAGGTCAAGCGAGTAGGCAACAAGAAGGCTGATCATGTAGCCATCAGTGACGACCAGGCCGCCCGGCTCAAGGCCCAGCCGCTTGATACACCACAGAGCCGGCGTGATGCTGCGCTCATGGCCCTATTGCTCGATCATGGGCTGCGCGCTGGCGAGGTGGCAGCGCTGACCGTGACCAATATCGACTTGGGCAAGGGGATGATCGTGGGCTTCTACCGGCCAAAGGTCGATAAGACGCAGAATAATAAGCTGTCGGCTGATGCCCTGCAAGCCCTCAAGGCTTACTTTGAAAATAACGATGCCCCGGCTTTAGGTCCGTTGCTCCGTGGCAGCCGCAAGGGTGGCAAGCTCGACCAGGCCGGCATGAGTGAAACGGCCATTACTGAGCGCGCGGACCTTGGGCGCCGCCATCGGGATTGATGGCCTATCGGCGCATGATTGCCGTCACTACTGGGCCACCTACTGGGGCAACCGTGTAGAGAAGTTGCCCAAGGGGGTCTTTACATTACAGGAAGCCGGCGGCTGGAATAGCCTGACCATGCCCCGGCGCTATGTTGACCAGTCGGCAACAGCTAACGAAGGGATGGCGTAAAACCGCACAGAACGCCCCTATTTGCGTTTCAAGGTCATTTGGTACCAGGCTGGCGCCTTTCGTCGCAGGGCGCCCCGTTTTTCATAGGATAGAAAAGAGGACAGAACGATGGTTAGTAGGAATGAGCTTGAACGAGAAATCGAATTGATCATCGGCATGATGGCCGATGCCGGCCCAGAGGAGCGTGATTATCTCGTGGGCAAGTTGGCAGCGTTGCTGTGGGTTGCTGGACAGCTCCGCACCGATGCCAGGCGCAAGGCTGAACAGGCATGGGACCAGGCCCGGCCGGCGCCGGCCACCAGGTGAGCTATGGACCATCACACTACTTTAGACGAAAACATCGATTTCGCTGCGCTTACACAGTTGGGTAGTGAGTGGGCGAAGCATGGCCGGCGCCGCATCTATTTCGATCCCCTTACCGGCTGGTATGGGCTGCGTATAGAACGTTTGCCCAATCTAGGGACCATCACAGCCGTCTATCTGCGCGGCGTGGTCATCCCCGAAAGCGAAGGCCGCGCCATTGCGGCTCGGCTCCAGGGGGCAAAGGTCTACTATGACGAGGGCGATCATTGTTTTCATGGCAGTAGATTAGACATAGAGGATTTTACGTTTATTGTCGAACAAATCAGGAGAGCCACCAGGTGAGGCCCAAAACTATAACCTTTAGGGTTATAGCCACACCTATTTTACTTTTTCACACTTTTCCGCGGCCCCAGGGCGCCGGCTTGCACCACTCCCCACACTGCGTTATAATCCACATAACCGGCTTGTTGCGTGCGGCTTCGGTCGCTTCGGGGGAACGCTTCAGCCGGTTTCTTTTTGCCCTGATTGTGTGTCTTTTTTAGTGAATCTACACACACATCGTAGAGCAATCGTCAAGTAGTGTGTGTGTAAATATGATACAATAGACACACATAGACCGATTGCAAACAGGGGACAGGCACAATGAAAAGTAAACTCAATAAGATTCGTGAATTACTCGCAGACCTAAACCGGGATGAGATTGCAGCGCTACAGCAGGAGTTGACCGACATAGCGCCCTTTGCGAAGGAAGCCAGTCCAGAGGAAAAGCTTTTGGCGCCTGGCCATTACTTCGAGGATCGCTTATCAGTGCGTGGTAACAGTTCACAGCAGTACCTGTATGAACGATGGTACGAGCGTGACGGGTTGTCACTCAAGCACAAAGGACGCCTGCTGTATAAAGGTAGTTTGCAGGAATATGTAGCCAGCCTTGATAAAATCGAATGAGGAATAAGAAGAGGTGATCGACATGTCGATCACCTCTTCTTATTTATAGATACACAACACTACACTACAGTTGTATGATGGTTTTGTTGTACAAAATCAGACTTTAATCATACAACTGTAGTGTAGTGTTGTTACTGCTCGATCATCGTCTCATAGGCTGCCAAGATCGATGCCACGATCTTACGCTCCGTTTCAGTCAGGGTAACGCTGCCTTCGCCCTGTGACCCAACAAAGCGGACCTCCGTTGCCGGCGACGTGGCCACGGCTCTAAGCATCTCCAGATCCTTGTCAGCAACAAAGCCGTCAAATTTCTCGACCGACTTTCCATCAATCCAGTCTACCTCTACCGTTTCGCCAAGCCGGTCAAGATTCGGCTCTATGGTGAAAGTGCGATCCGGCGTGGTCACAACGTACTTTTCAATAAAGACGAGCGTGTCAGGCCGATAGATGATTTTTAGCCTTAGCCAAAAGTCATCGCCCCGTTGCGCTATGTATGGATAGAAGTAGGTGCCCTGGAGCGACTGCGAGCGATTATCAAAGTAAAACACCATGCCGTTCGCGCCATCTGTGGTAGACACAAGGGAACTCATCTCGCTTGCGTCTATTTCATTCCCACCACAGCCGGCGGCCAGGGCCATCAGCAGGAAAAGCGGGCTAGATACTTCATACAGCACCCTTTTTGCCTGAATCAATAGGAAGGTCACCATTTGCATAAAATCGCAAAACATAGAAACATACCGACCTACCTTGTTTCATTGAAAATAGGCCGGTTTCTGCAAGCCAGTTTCAACACTCACTACGCTAGAAGTTGCTGCAATGATTTTTCGCAGTCGGCTAAGCGGTCACACAGGCCGCGATAGTGCTGCAAAACGCCACTGACGTGGATAGCGGCGCTTCTCAGTTGTTCCACTAAAAACGGGTAGTACCGCCCAAGGGTCGCATGGATTGCTGCAATGTCGCTGTCCACTTGCAGCAATCGTTCAGGCATGTTAGGCTGCCACCGTTTCAGCTCAGCCCGCAGTTTTTCGATCTGGCCTTCCAGTTCATCTTTTCGGTTGAGATGATCCTGCAGCGTCCGTCGATGCATATCAACTACCTCAGCGTGCCGGCGGCGCTGAAAACGGATCTGGCTCTCATCAACGATGTAGCCGACTTGGCTATTGGCGGCTACCGCTTCGGAAATAGCCCGATCTAACTCCTGTAGTTTTGCAAGGGCTTCGTTGTACTGTTGTTGCACTGCCTTCAATGACATACTCTCTCTCCTGTCTATTTATTTGCTGCTGAACGAACAAGCTCTAATACATGCTGCTGCGTTACACCGGCTTCCTGCGCTGCGATGGCTGCCACCAAAAGGCCATAGAAGAAGTCCGGATCGATGCCGGCTTGGGCTAACTCTTGCCGCCAGTCGCCTATACTCACCTTCTCTTGATCCATCTCGGCAGACTTGCGCGCCAACCGGCTGGCCTCTTCCACTGTGCGCGCTACGTCTGCTTCTTTCCAGTCAGCCGGCTCTATGATGATGGTACGGTTGATTGTCTTTCCATCTTCCGCCAAAACATCTGTCACAGTTTGACGAAACACCGGCGCCCGCCTCATCTGCTTAGAGCGTTCCCAAAGCTCCTCGGCGGCGTCCCATTCCTTCTGCCGTATCTGGAGTTGGCGTTGCTTCCACAGCTCTTCTTCTGCCTTGCGCGCCTGCTCGCTTAGATGGGTGTCATAGGCGCGGGCACGCGCTGGCCAGCCTATGCTATTTTCAAAGACCGTGCCGGCTGGCTTGTGGCCTTTTGGTGTGCGGCCTTCGCTCCAGTTCTTCCAAGCGCCTGGGGCATTGATGAGCGCGCCTGCCGGCGTTGTCTTCAATAGACCTTTTGATAATCGGTAATTGCGGTATGCATCGGCCAGCGTGCGCTCGTTGGGCTGCATGGGTAGGTAGTAGGTTTGAAAGATGTAGTAGGACGTATCAGTGTCCCACGGCTGCCGGTCCCACAGGTTTGCTGTCATGGGGCCACCGATCCTCTTTCACCTTGCAGTGCTGGTAACATATCCATTCTCCAGTCCGTAAAATAAAAAAGGGTGCGCGGATCTCAAGAAGATCCGCGCACCGGCGCAATAAAATATTATTTTCAACAGATGACAGGTCAGCCTATGGCTATGCGTGCCACCGTCCACGGTGCTTTGCTGGCGCTTTGCGTTGCGGCACGATCACGCTCTGATTGTCACGAGCGCCGTCAAGAAATTCGTCTAAAAACTCAGCCGGCGGCACGTCTTTCTCTGTCATCTCTGCATTATAATGAATGTCCAAGCGCACTTGACGCACAACGGCATAGATTAGATCCAGAGCAGCATCACCCGTACAAAAAACCTTTTTTCTCAGTTTTTCAGCCATACACCACCTACGCAACACTACTACACGAATAGTAATTGTATCAATTTCGGTGTGATTTGACGAAAAACGACGAAGAAAATGGGCCTTTCACGCTCCTCTCGCGGGCTTTTCTGAGCTTGGTGTGGCTGGCCACCAGCCGGCCATCAACCGCCGCACCATGGCGCGGGTTGTGGGGCACGTAGCGCCGGCGCAGGCTTTGCGCAACATGGCCAGGCGGCGCGCTGTGGGGCATCTATAGGTTGTCATAGTGCCTTCACCGCCTCGTCATCCGCCAAGCGACAGGTGGTTGTGATGATCTGCGCAATGTCCGCTTGTTTGCGATAGTATTGCGCCCAAATGATTGTCAGCAAAGGGGATGTTAGCGCCCAACATATCGCTTAACTCTACCAGCTCGGCAAATTCCGACTCCGACAGGGTTAGGCGGCCGGTTAGTTCTGTCAGTCGATACCGGGCCAGCGGTCGGTTCCGGCATAGTCGGCGCTTGTTTCGGCGCCCGCCGGCGGTAGATAGAGCGGTGTATAGGCCCATTTGTTGAGGTCGTCATTACTCATAGATGGGTAGAGCTGCTCACGCACCCGGCGCCGCTGTTCGGTCAGGCGGGCGATCTTGCGCTCCAGTTGTGTGGTGTCAGCGCCCACGGTGGCGAGGTCGCAGGCCGTTTTCTGCTCTATTTTGCGCCCGTTCCAAGGTCCGTTCCCAGCGACAAAGGCCGCCGTTATAGGTCCTGAAAACTCCCTGTCGGCGAAACTGTAGCACCTGGAAAGGCGTGGGCTTCGATGATATGGCTAGAGGGCGCCTTATGTTGACGATGGGACTCGATCAGGCCCATGTCACGCAACTTGCGAATGATCGTCGCCACCAGCGACTTGGTGAGGCCAAATGATTGGGTCAGTTCATCGACAGTTGTGCCGCTGCCGCCGGCGTTCAGCAACCCGTCAACGACCGGGATCCCACACGCTTGCAACCCGGGTAATAGGCTATCTAGGAAGGCATGGAACGTATCGTCGCCACCATCGCAGGAGGCCCGCCGCGCCGCTTGGCGTTGGTGACGGGACGTGCCACCACTGAACCCGTCGTCATTCATCCAGTGTAAAAAAGTTGATGTGATTAGATTTCCACCTTAGCAGCACTAGAGACTGGTGTTACAAGTGGAAAAGTAATCATATCAACTTTGATCGATACATTCCAGGTATTTGGTTTGTCGGTTGGCTGGGCATCAAATAGCTGCATGGCGCCGTAAAACCGGCTCTACACTCTTGTGCGACTTGGCTTGCACGGTTTCGCCGTCCGTATTGACGCCGCACTACCCGGTAGGCGTTGATGCTAACGTTGTCGGTGCGACCGACTGCGCGATCTGTAGAATCCGGGTGATGATTTGGCGGTCGGTTGAGGCCGTGCGATATTCCGGTTTGCCATTGCGTTGGGCTTTCAGTTCATCGGGAACAAACTGCCCTAAGTCGGTTGTGAGGATGGCATCGCACAGCGCAAGAAGGTCAACAGCCGGCGTAGGGCGCTCTATTTCGATGCCTTTGACCAGCAACATGTCAGTGGGCCATTTCCACAAAGCGCCGCCCCTTGGGTCCCGGCTCAGGCCCGTACACCATGCCCAGCATTCAAGGGCATCGCCGCCCCGACTGTCAGCGAACGAATAGAAAATATCGCCCTTGGGTTGAATGAGCAACCCACCGTTACCTAATACGGATCCGCCGTTTGGCTCACTGCGCATTTCGCCCAGCCAACAAAGTGGCACAAGACTTCCAAAACCGTCCAGTGCTCTCGTACTCGGTCAGCCGTGCTATTCTGTGAATGCGTGCGTTCTGTGGGCTTAGTGGTGGCATCACCGATGGGTTGGGAGGTAGCAGGGCGCTTGGCCTTGTCGGCTTTGGTATCGGTCAATTCCTCGCCTGTCCAGGCTCGCCAAATGTCGGCAAGCTCGACAAAGGTCATCTCGATAGGCGCCCGCCCATTGTTTTGGTAGAGGGCGCCGGATGGGTGCGTACCCACAACCGCCGCCTGATTACCCGTAGATAGGAGTTCGGCAAAGGGTTGTTTCTCCTCCGGCCGGCGTGCTTTGGCCGCAACGGGAGACGATCAGTTATGCGGATCGCCACCTTCCCCGCTCTGGGGCGTTGTCGCGGTAGGAAATGAGCGAGTTTTTTAAAATGGGAAACGTGTCGAGAAGATGAGGAAAGCCGGTGTCAGTGTCGATCCAAACAGTGTTGTTACTGTGGGTGCCGGCATGAACGCCCGCATTGCCAGGGTGACGGCTGGCCTCTTCTGCGGTAAAAGGCCGGTTCTGCCACCCCTTTGTGAAGGGCACTTTGCCATTTAAGAGAGTGAAGGTAAAGCCCCAGGCCGCAAATTGGGCAATCTGTGATCGCTGTTCGCTCCGCTCAATATGCGAAGTTTTTATACTAGCGTCAGGTGTGTTAAAATGGGGAGAGGGATGCCCTCCCTCCAGATCCGTGGAACGCTGGCCATCCGGCTGGCGTTTCGCGAAATTATCGAAATTTGTGTTATTATATAACATATGTCATAATTACCGATGTATATTTATGAGAAAAAACGACGATTTAGAAACGCCCTGCTGTCACGAGCAGGGCGCTTCGTTTCTATGGTTACTGCGCCTCTCCGCCGCAAATTGTTGCATGAACAGTTGAGCGCCTTCGAGTAGAATAGTTGTTCGCGAAATTCTGCGACTGGCCGAAAGACCGTCAATTTCAGCTTTCAGTTCATGAGGCAGGCGAAGGGCGATTTGTTCAGTATTCCGCGTGATGCCACCTCTGCGCCGCTGCACTTCAGTTCCCAGAATCATCATCTGCTCATAATCTCCATCCTCTGTTGATCGGGCAGGTTTTACGCTCACAATATAATCACCTGCATATGCAGTATTCAAAATATCGATCAGTTTTGTAATATTCACTGCAAAAATGTTACTTTTATGCTATAACAAATGTTATAATACAAAAGTAACTAAAAAAACAGACGTAGCCTGTAATCGTACAGGCTACGTCTTTCGCATATCAATCAGTCGATCAGTTTCGACAGAGCGTCTTTGAGCAGCTCCTCCAGATCGCCATTGACAATCGCCTCATCAATGGCGGTCGGCGTAGAGTGCATCCCCAGCGCAATCCCCACTGTGAAGGCGCTCTGCATGGCGTCATAAACCGCAGGTTTACAGTG
>JADJTD010000008.1 GCA_016711345.1 Chloracidobacterium sp. | reverse complement strand
AGCCAACCGAATTCGCAAGCCAGCCCATTGGGCACCCACCTGTAACGAAAACGCCTGATTAGCAATGCGAAAGGGGTGGGGGTAGGGGCCGGTATAGGGCATAGCGCCAAATGGGGTTGACATCTCGCCCCAATACGCCGTTGGCTCCAAGCGCCTGGCTGTCAACGGTTTTGGTGGGGTTTGAAACGTCTGTTTGTGACGTTTCGTGTGACGTTAGAAGCACAACAGTAGCCAACGTGCTTGTTTCGGATGTGATTTCTTCTAGGGGGCCTCGACCGATGGACAACGAAAACTCAATCGACCAGACGCCCACGGCGTTTGACAAGAGGCCCGCTAAGGCCGCAGACCCCCTTGAAGAACTCACACCCAAGCAAAGATTGTTTATAACGCTGCTAATCGAAGGCAAGAAACCGCAAGACGCCTACGTCAAGGCCGGATACGAAGGGGACCCAGGCCACGCCGCTTACGTCCTAAAAAGCAGGTTAGACAAGCAGATTACCCTGATGGCTATGGCCAGGGGGACGACCAAGGCCGACCTAATCACGCAAATGCAGCAGCTCCACGAATTGCCGGTTGTCGATGGGGAGGGGGCCCCCGTCAAGGGAATCTCGATCCAGCATAAGCTAAGGCTGATCGACCTGCAAAATCGCATCCTTTCTGGTTTGCAAGACAGCGGTAGCGACATCCTGGGCATCCAAATCAACTTCGCAACGGACACTCCGGTTAAGCCGGTAGCTGTTGAAGCTCAAGTCATTTCGCGGGAGGACACACCAAGTGATAACAATCCCCTTTGAAATCGTGGCTTTAGAGTGGTTTTTAGAAAAACACCTCAGGGTTTGCTTGGAATCGCCCGACGCCATGGAGGCCCGGCTGATCCACGATGGCTGGCCCCACCACCTCGTGCTCTATGCGCGGGCGCTCATGGCCGAAATGACCGGGAAAGCCGGGGCAGGGCTCACCTGGCGCCCGGGTAAAACCCCGCTTGCCACGCCCGGCTGCGTTTTGGTAGCCGAAGCCAAGGCCGAAATCGCAGAAAAACCAAAAGAAACGCCAGATAGTGGGTTTGAGCCAGCCTAGAGTTTCTCAGCCCCCGCCAACCTTCAACGCTAAGGCCTCTCCCGATCGATTTGCGGGCCGAAAGCGTCTTCTGCCACCTCAGATAGCCAAACGGCAAACAAATCGCTAGAATCGCTTCTAATTGCTTTGGGCCTGTAGCTCAACAACGAGAGAGCCGCGGACCGATAAACCGCGTTGCTGCTGGTGCAACCCCAGTCAGGTCCGCCAATTTGTAACAAAAACTGCGTATTATTTGTGACAAGGGGGATAAGAGATTTATGGCGTCTTCTGTAGCGTTTACTCCTCACCCCTACCAGGCCATGGTGCTCAAGTCAACTGCGCGTTTTATTGCGGCAGTTACCGGGGTCCAAGGCGGGAAGACGACCTCAGGCGCCGTTTGGCTTATACGTGAGATCAAAGAAAGCTACGACGCGGGGAAACGCTGCGATTGGCTCATCGGCGCCCCCACGGTTAAGATTTTGCAGCAATCGACCATCCCCAAATTCAAAGAGTTCTTCAACAAGCTGGGCTGGGGCGATTTCAAAGAAGGCAAACAGGAATTTGAACTCAAGTGGGGCAACCGAATCTTCGTAAGGTCACTGGAAGATCCCGACCTGATCGAAGGTATGACCATTGCCGGGGCCTGGCTCGATGAAGCTGGGCAGATGAAGCACCAGGCTTGGATCAACGTCCAGGCGCGGGTGGCTATCGAACTTGGCCGGGTGCTGATGACCACGACGCCCTACGCCTGCAACTGGCTCCAGTCAGACGTTTACAACCGGGCCAACAAAATCAATGGCGTTGAGCAGCAGGGTGAGGGAAAAGAGAAAGACATCGAGGTTTTCAACTGGAGATCGGTAGACAATCCGGCCTTTGCCCAGGGCGAATACGACCGGGCCAAGCGCACGATGTCGAAAGAGATGTTTGAGCGCCGATACGAAGGGTCGTTCACACGCTTGGAAGGTTTGGTCTACAAAGATTTTGAAAAAGAACGCGACGTAATGAAAGCCTTTCACTTGCCGCCTGAGTGGAAGCGGTTTGGCGGTATGGACTTCGGCCACTCGACTGCCTCTGCGATTCTCAGCGTGGCAATGTCGCCCGAAGAGAAAGACGAGAAGGGAAAAGTAACGAAACCTTCGACGTTCTACGTTTACCGCGAGTTTTACAAAAAGCAACCGATGCTTCGTGAGATGGCCGAGTATATCAAGCTGGCCAATCACAAATACACCCTGGGAGATCCACGTGGCGCACAAGAAATGGCAGAGCTTTCCAAGGGCTTTGGCGCTCGTGGCATTATGGCGGCTGACAACGATGTCCAGGCAGGTATCGAACGCATTAAGAGCCTTTTCAAAGAAGGTCGGCTAAAGATCTTCTCTTGCTGCCCCAATACGATTGACGAACTTGAGAGTTACCACTACCAGTTGGACAATCCGGACAAGCCAACCCAGGACGCCCCGGTAAAAGTGCATGACCACGCGATGGACGCATTGAAGTATGCGTTCTCCCGCCAGCTTGACGGGATCTACCCTGACCGGGTGCACCACGCTGGCTACCAAATGCGACGCTTGAAGATCGACCTGCCACGACGCAGCGACTATAAGCCGCATGACTTTTTAACCGGATATTAGCGAGGATAAACCAATGGATTCCTATTCCAACCCTTCTGACCAACAAGCACCCGCCGCTGCCGCACAACCGGCCCTAGTCTCCCCCATCGAATATAAAGTCGGTGAGGGAGAAGCTACGATGCAGCAACAGGACGAGCTTGTCAGCAAGCACATGAGCCGCTACAACTCCTGGGCTACGTGGCGGCAGTCGATGCAAAACGTCTGGTATGAAATTTACCAGCTCTTCGTTGCGTCTGGTAGCCCCTCACGGGTTGCGACGCGGGCCAAGATTGTTGTGCCTGTGGTTTTCCAAATCCTCGAATCTGCCCTCCCCAAAATCGTCAATGTCTTGTTCGGTTCCCCCGACTGGCTAGGTGTCGTTTCGCGCAGCCAGAACAAACCGGTGGACCAGCGTATCCTTGACGCCAAGCGCGATCTTCTTCTCTACCAGCTTGATCTCGCCGATTATTTTACCCAGTTCCTGATCTTCTTAAAGCAGCTCCTGATGTATGGCACGTCTTACTTCCATGTCTACTGGAAAGTTAAGCGTGAGTGGGTCCACGAAGCGACGCCGATCCGCCAGCAGCAAAGCTACATGGGCACGGTCACGAAAGAGAACGCGCTTACGTGGGAAAAGCAGCTGGTTTATAAAGTTGTCGAACGGCGCCCCTGCTTAGAAGTTTTGGACATCGATGCGGTCTATCCTGACCCAGATGCAAAGGACATGGAAAGCGGCGCTGGCGTTTACGTGCGCTCCTTAATCGCCTTGGATGAGTTCAAAGAACTTTGCCAGGGCAGCTACCCGATGTATGCGAACTGTGCGAAGGTCGTTGAGACCACGCAGGCGGTTAAAGACTCAGACGTAGTTCTCCAACGCAAAGCAGCTCGTGGGACAGCAACGCCCACTCCTACGTCTCGTGGCGAGATGGTTGAGCTCCTGACCTTCTGGGGCCGCGAAGACCTCGATGGCGACGGCATCCGCGAAGAAGTCCAGCTCGTCATCGCCAACAAGTCAGTTTTGGTTAAAGCAATCCGCAACCCGTTTGAACATCAGAAACGGCCTATCGTGCGCGGCGTTCTTTTCCCAGTTCCCAATGAGTGGTATGGAATGGGGCTCATCGAACCGGTTATCCCGCTCATCCGTGAGCTGAACACCATACGTAATCAGAACATCGACATGAACAACCTGATTATCAACCGCATGTGGAAAGTGAACGTCAATGCGGATGTCGATCTGGAAACTTTAATCTCCACGCCGAACGGTATTATCTTGACCGGCGATATGGAAGGCGTTACTCCGGTGGGGCAAGACCCTATTCCGCAGTCGCCGCAAGAAATGTCCGCGCTGATCCAAGCCGACATCGACAACACCGCTGTGCCAAAGTCAATTCAAGGTTCGCCCACCAGTGGCGCTCTTGGCCGGACAGCTCGCGGTGCTCAGATGATTATCGGGCAAGCCCTTGAGAAGTTTGGCATGGGTTCGAAGCTCTTGGAAGAATCAGTTATCAGGAAATGCCTCACGATGTGCGATCAGCTTAATGCGCAGTTCCTCGACTCCGATGAAGTCTTGATGGAGTTTTATGGGGACTTGTTGGCTGACGCAAACGTGGAGTTGCCGATTCGCCTGACACCGGAAGAAATTCGCACACAGGTTTCTTTCAAGATCACTGGCGTGTCCGAGACGATTACCTCTGAGGCCACGATTAACCAGTTGGTCGCGTTTACCAATACCTTTAAGGGCCTGCCGTTCGATTGGGCCTCCGTAGGACAGACAATGTGGAAGCTGATGCGTATCAATGCCCCCTTCCCCGCGCCGGTCGAAGTTGCACCAGCGCCGCTGCCTACCGAAGGTCAGCCCGTTCAAGGCCAGGACGCGGTTAGCGCCCAAGTCGCCCAGAACGGAGCGAGCGGTCTGCAAGTTCCGCAATAGCTAATTAGCGAATCTAGGGGGAAACGCTAAAATGAACTTAGACGATCAAGAGAAGGGTCTGAACAGGCTGGTGAGCGAAGCAGCCACCGTAAGAGCGCTAATGACGCACCCTGGCATGGAATTTATGAAGAAGCGCCTGGAAGCAGACGCTGGAAAAGATTACCGAAAATGGGCAATGGAGCTGAACCCGGCAGAAGCCGAAAAGTTTCGCTTACGTGCCCAAGGTTACGAACTGTTCTTTGCAGAAGTAAAAGAAGTGCTACTGCGCGGTGAGCAAGCCGCCAGGCAGTTAGCCAATTTAGACTCGTTGAAACGCGACGAGCGCACCATAGTCGATCAACCCCCCGCTTAAAGCGGACAAGGAGCATCACAATGGAAAACGAAACACCCGAAGTAAACGCCAGTGTGGACAATTCGCAACCTGCTTCCTCTGTGGAGCAAACGAACCCGGCACCGGCGGCTGTCGTTCCGAACACACCGACTGAAAGTAGCCCCAATGCTGTTCCCGCCACAAAAGCTACGAGTAATCCGGTTGCCGGACAGGCTGATCAAAGCCCCGTTCCACCGATGGATAAGAATTATCAAGAGCTTCGCAGTTGGACTACGCGCGTCTCACAGCAAAACGCTGACATGCGGAAACAAATGGAAGCGCAGACGGCCAAGATTAAAGAGATGGCCGACTTGATAACCAAGGCGACGGAAAAGCCGTATGATCCTGATCAGTTCATGGAGGAGTTTAGGGCCAAAGGGCCAGAGTTCCTCAAGAGCCACCTCGAAACTGCTTGGAAGCAGAGGGAAGAAAACTACTTGTCGCAGATTGGGCAAGTTCGCCAAGAATTAACGGCCCTCCGCGTGACCAACACGGTCAACGCGATGCGCGCCGACACAGCTAAGTATCCCGACTTCGCGAAACTCGAAGACGACATGCAGAAGCTGCTCGATTCTGGTGTTATTCCTGAAGCTGACATCCAGTCGAAGTCTGAGGCTGATCTTCTTGTGCAGCTCTACCAGATAGCAAAGCTCCAACACAGTCAAGAAGCGATTAAGGCTGCGGAAGCAAACGGTCGCAAGGCCGCTGAAACAGAACTCGCGAGAGAGGCCAGAACAGGCGTCGCGGGAGGCGGGAGAGTTGTAGGTCAAGTGACTCCCGATATTAAAACTATGACCTCTGCTCAGATGAAAGCCAATGCGTCGGCTCTCGGCTGGGACGTGGAATAGGATTAAGCGGTAGAGTCCTGACTACCTTAATCTCTCAGGAGAATTATCATGGCTGCTAATACGATTGGAACGCAAGCTGCTGTTGGAAACACATATGCTGATCCAGGAATTTTCTACGATAAAGTGTTCTTGGAGCGGCTTATGCCGAATCTGGTGTTTGAAGATCTCGGACAAAAGAAACCTCTTCCCAAGAACGCCGGGACGATGGCTAAATTCAGCCGGGTCAACAAACTGACTGCGGTTGGCACGTCCCCGACAGCTGCTTCTTATCTGTTGACGGAAAACGCGACCCCCGCCGTGACCCAAATGGCGACCACGCAAATCTCGGTGGAGCCTCTGTCCTACGGGCAATGGGCGCAGGTGTCGTCTGAATTGAAATGGAAATCAATCAACCCCATCATGGAAGAGTTCGCGAAAGAGCTCGGCGACAACGCCGCTGCTGTTTACGATTCTGTGATTCGCACTGCGTTGTCTGGTAACTTGACGAACCAGTTCGCTGGTGGAGCTGTGAACGAAGCGGCTGTTGCTGATGCATCCGTTCTCTCCCCCGCCGAAATCCGCAAAGCCGTCTACACCCTCCGCAAGGCGGGCGTCCCCGGCTTCGACAAAAACCTGTATCGTGGCTTGATTCACCCCGCTGCGGTGCTCGACTTGCAAGCGGATACTGCTGCTGGCAGCGTCACCGACATCAAGAAATACACCGACAACAGCGAGATCCTTCGCGGCGAAATCGGGACCGTTTATGGTTGCCGATTCGTGATGGGGCAGAACGTGGGAACTGGGACCGGCCTGACCGATACCACCTACCACACGTATATCTTTGGCCGTAACGCCTTCGGGATCACCGAATTGGCTGGCCACGGAGTGGAAATGATCCGCAAAGAGCCGGGCGCGAACGATACGTCGAACCCGCTCAACCGGTTCTCCACTGTGGGTTGGACCTTCATTCAAGCCTCCAAAGTTTTGGATGCTGCTCGTGGGATCCAAATCTACAGCGGGTCTGCCGTCTGATTGAAGCCCAGCTTCGGCTGGGAAAGTAGTGCCTTTACCTTGCCTCTGGATTCCCCCTCTGGGGGCAAGGCTAAGGGCATTAAAGATTCGGGGGAGGAACACAATGTCGATGTATAGGATTAGGGCGAGCACCGAACTGCTGGACTTAATGTTTGGTTTGCCGAAGGGTTACACGTTTACGCCGAACGACGGGACAGACGGTGACGTTGTGCTGTTTATAAGGCACGACGATGGCAAAGACGACTACGGATTCACGGATGCTACGGTTTGCCGAGTCAAAGGTAAGGACGCCGAGGTGACGCCATGTTAGCCGGTGAATTCGAGCGTAATCTCCGCAAACTGAACTCTAAGCTCCGCATATTCTGCGGCGATGATGATTCACGAGCGGCAGGTGTCTTCTACATTAAGAACGGCGAATACGAGCACATTTGTGGCGTGGACAAGAACTGGGTTGGCGAGTATCCGGTCATAAGAAACAACGGGATGCTGGAGCGGTCTGGCTGGCGCCGGGTTCTGCGAATCCTGATAAAAGAAGGCTACTGCACGCGAGAGCGGGCTGAGCATGTCTTCAACGTGAACTTAAAGACTTCGCTGTTTCGGCTGGCCGCAAAGCAAGGGAAACCCAAGCGCGACCTGATTAATCGCTATTGTGTAGGGGGAAATCTCTAATGCCTGACTTTTCAATTCCAGGGGCTCTGAGCTCTGGGCCAATGTGCAATAAACACGGGGCGATCTTCTATCGTGGTTCTGAACCTTGGTGTCCAGCCTGCGATCAAGAAGCTCAGAAAGCAGCTCGGGGGGAAGTTGAAGCAGTGCCGGTCGAAGATCCAGGATCGGAGGCACTAGAGGCCATAAACAAGGCGGCAGCGGCTGGGACACTCCCAATACCGCAAACGCCCAGCAAATCGAGTCCTAAGGCCCTTCCCGCGCTTCCAGTTGTGGCTGGGCTGTCGTTTGAGGAGCACGTAATCAAAGCAGTTGAATTTCTACAGAAAGCGCCCATGCCGGGGAACATGGCGCAGTTTAAGCTGGTCAACAACGCCGTTAAAAGCCTAACTAAAGCCATTACCCCTACAGAGGAGAATTAAATGTCTACCACGTATGCGAATGTCATGATTCAGGATTTAGAATTCACGGAAAAGAGCCTTGGGCTCAACGTCAAAATCACCTACGTCAGCGACCGGGTGGGCGCGGGTGCGTCTATTGAAACTCATGATGAAGGGGAGCACGTTATTGAAGTGCACATGGATCCGGCGCTTACTACAGCTGCAGAAATTAAAGCTGCGGTCGAGGCTCACCCACAGGCGAACTCGTGGGTAGCTGTAACGGTTACCGGTTCTGCCTCGAATGTCCAGCTTTCTGTGGTCGAAGCACCTTTGGCTGGTGGAGCGGCAGTTGCCACTGCTTCCGCGTCGTTTGGCCCTATTTTGTTTACGGCGATTGCGAGCGGAACGGCTGGGAACTCTGTTCGTATTCAGTACGTGGATGACGTTGCTGTTGACGTTGCTGTGTCTGGAAATGATATTACGGTTTCGTTTATTGACGGTGTGTCAACGGCTAACGAAGTAGCGGCGGCGATTAACGCTGACGTGGAAGCAAATCTTCTGGTTACGGCGAAGTCTGACGGTCACATTCCCATGCTTGTAGTTCACTGCGCCAGCTTGACTGCCCTTTCTGGCGGCGCGGCTGCTGTTGCTCCTTCCGTTGAAGTCCAAGACCTTACCTTTGCCTCTGACACTACGGGGACCAGTGACAACGACTCCACAATTAATTATACGACTGGTGCTACGGCTGGCACCGAGGTTGTGACGGTTTCTGGGCAGAGCGTCTCTGTGCAGATTGAGAATGGTGTCTCGACGGCCACGCAGATTAAAGCGGCCTTTGACGCTTCGACTGCTGCCAACGGCACGAAGGCGGCTGGCACTGCTACTGTGGTTAGCTACGCGGCGCTCGCGCCTGTGGCTGCCGTTGCGGCGACTGGCAGCGTCACTTATGGTGTGCCCGTTGCCGACGACACAGTTACTGTAAACGGCACTACCTTCACCTACGTGGCTGCTGCGCCAGGAGCTGGAGAATTTTCCACGATTGGCGAGCTAGAAGCCTTGGTTGAGGCGGTTACCGGAGTAAACTCTTCCGAGAATGGCACGGTGGTGGCGATTACTGCTGCTGTGGCAGGTGTTGCCGGAAATGCTATTACCCTTGCTCGCGCAGGTGCTGGCACCCTGGCTGTGTCCGGTGCGACCCTTACGGGTGGGGCCGAAGCCATCGCTGGCAAATCCGTGACCGTTGCGGGCCATGCCCTGGTTGCTGGAGTGGACTTCACAGCTGAAACCAGCAACGAAGTGACGGCTGAAAACCTGAAAGACGCGATTCATGCCTTGACCGAGGTCAACGCCACCCGCACGGACAACATCGTCACCGTGGAAGCGGCGAACATTGGGGTTGCTGGCAACGCTATCACATTAGCAACGACTGGTGGTGCAGCCCTTACCCTTAGTGGTGCGTCACTCTCTGGTGGGCTCGATGGGTGGGAATGCACGATTAGCGGGACGGGTAGCACGGCGCAAATTACCGTTAACGAAGCCGCCACGTCCGGCGCTGCGGCTCCTAGTGGCACGTCATTTCTGATGACTGAGGCCGAACGCACAATCAAAGAAAACTACTTCGTCTACCAGTTCGGGTTTATTCCAAGCCGCCTGCGCATTAAGAACACTGATCCGTCTGGTGAAAACATCCTCGTGATCTCCTACGACGGCGTTAATCCGGCTGTGGCCCTTGCTGCTGGTCAAGAACTTCTGCTCGACAGCGCGGGAATTAGCATCCCCCATGCCGTTGCGTTGAAGTATACGACCGGGGCACCCGCCTACGTTATTGAGGCATCGGCCATCGGACCTAACCTGTCTGATCCAACTGCTCCCGAAGAAGATTAAAGGAGCATCCAATGCAAGCATCTGAAATCATTTCTGACTGCCGGTTCGAACTCCTGGAGCCCATCCCAGGATTTTGGACCGACGCAGAGCTTCTGAACCAAATCAACAAGGCCCAACAGGATTACGTGAATCGAACGCGAATCCTGGAGAGTGAGGCCACGATGGACACCGAGGCTGGGCGTAATTCCTACGTCTTGCCGGATGACTGGTTGGCCACGAAAGCTGCGTTCTACAACCTCGACACGCCAGCCGTTACCCCCGATGTGAAGGGGTGGCGGCGACTGGAAGCAAGCAGCTTAGAGAAGACGGGGCAGCAAACTCCCGACTTCTTGACCACGCGAGTCGAGGATTGGGGCGACCCGGGCAAATACTTCATCTGGGGCCGAAACATGATGTTGGTTCCCACACCGAAGGAAGACGGCCACAGCATCCGAATCTACTACAAAGCCAAAGCCGCCAACGTGACTGATGTTGCCGCCTCAATCGCCATTGACGACAGCCTTGCCGGAGCAATTCGAGCGTGGGTGTTGTGGAAAGCGTGGACCAAAGAGAAAGAGTTTGAACTTGCGCAAAGGGAAGAAGCACGGTATATGCAGTATGTGCGCGACGGACTACGGTTTGTGAAGCTGCAAGCTGGCGACCGAGCCAATCAGATCGACCTGCGAACCTCTTCGCGGTTTACGCAGAACGGCCAGTGGGCCTAACAGGAGATAGACATGAAATGCACCGATCAAGCTGGTATTTCTGGAAGGTTCCACATTGTCTTGAAAGGGCCGGACGGGCAGATTAAAGACGAACGCGACATCAAGAACGTCATCACGACCGCTGGGAAGACCTTCCTGGCGACGTGGCTCGCGGCTGCTTCCCAGGCTGCTCCCTGGATGAACTATATCGGGATCGGGACTGGCACCACGGCTGTTGCTGCTTCTGATACGATTCTGGAGACTGAGCTGATCCGCAAAGCTGCGACCATCACCTCGTCCCTCAACGTGTGGCAGTCACAGGTCGTGTTTAATGCGGGGGAAGGAACCGGAGCCATTACTGAGTCTGGTGTTCTTTCCCAAGCTGTTGCTGGAACGCTGATGTCTCACCAAACCTTTGCGGTTGTGAACAAAGGCGCGTTGGACAGTTTGCAGATCACTTGGGCTATTACTTTCGCATGATTCGCGTAGTAAACAAGTAAGGATTCTATAGTGCCCGCCAAGCCTCTTCCCGCTGGGGAACGCTCAAATCGGCGGGCCACTCTTTCGTAGTTTTAGGAGAAACCACAAATGGCTATCTGGCCCACAGGCGTTGCGTCTGACTCGAACCTCTACATTGCCAAGAACAACCTATCCACGACACTGGTCGGCGCAATCGACGCAGTGACGACATCCCTTACTGTGGTGGACGCTTCGGCGTTTCCCGCAGTAGGGTTTTTGACGATTGGGACTGAGGCCATCTCCTACACGAGCTGGACCGGCAACGTGCCCAACGGAGTCGTGCGCGGTGCTGACGGGACGGTTGCCGCCTCCCACCTGAATGGGACCGCTGTCAACCACTACGCCGTTGCGGCCCACCACAACGCCCCCAAAGACGAAATCATTGCCATTGAAACCCAACTCGCCGCTGAGATGGCTGCGACCAAAGAGCCCACCGGTTTCCCCGACGCCTCGACGACCACGATCTCTGTGGTTGACGGTACACGCACGTTCACGATTGCTCCTACCGGCGCCAGCTTTGACGTTTACGTGGCCGGTAAGAAATATACCAAAACATCCGAGTCTGTGGTGTTTGCCGATACCGAGGGCGTCTGGTTCTTCTACTATGATGCCTCAGGAGTCCTGACGGCCAGCCAAACGGCTTGGGACTTAGCCCTCACCGCCCCTGTCTCCTTGCTTTACTGGAACGCCACGGATAGCGTATCCCTCGACTTAGCCGACGAGCGCCATGGTTCGGCTATGGACTGGGCTACCCACCAGTATCTCCACTCCACCGTGGGGACTCGCTTTGTTGACGGACTCGCCGCTAGCGGATACGTTCTTAACTCTGCCGTCAACGCTGACGTGCGCTTTGCGTTCTCTGCTGGACATATCTCGGATGAAGACCTTCGAATCACGATTGCCGCGCAGACCGAGCCAGCCCAAATCCCCGTCTTCTCTCGTGCAGGCGTAGGTGGTTTGTGGAAACGCGCAACTGCCACCGACTACCCTTACCTGACCACAGGCACGGGCCGCATTGCTTACAACCTGGACACCGCCGGAACTTGGTCCCAAGCCGAGGTCTCCAATGGTGACTTCTGTGCCTACTGGATCTTTGCGACCGATGGGAAGAACTTCCCTATTATCTCCATCCAGGGCCAACGCCAGGACACCTCTCTGGCCAACGCCCAAAACAACAACCTTTACGAGAGCTTGGCGTTTGGGACGCTCCCCTATGCCGAAATGAAGCTCCTCTATCGCGTTATCGTCCAAACCAGCAACGCTTATGGCTCGACGATGAAAGTGCGCGTCGTTGACGTTCAAGACCTGCGCTCCGTATCCAATCTCCCTTCTGGCTCATATGTGGCAACGGATCACGGGAGTTTGTCTGGCCGCACCGCTGCGGGTAGCCACCCGGCCTCGGCCATCTCCAACACGCCTGCGGGAACGATTGCGGCCACTGACGTGCAGGCTGCGATTGACGAGCTTGACACCGAGAAGCAAGCCGCCCTAGGTTTCACTCCCGAGAACGTAGCCAATAAGTCAACTGACGGAACCCTTGTGGCCAATAGCGCTACGCTTTACCCAAGCCAGTCGGCTGTGAAGACCTATGCCGACACTAAAGCACCTATTGCGTCACCATCATTTACGGGGAGCGTGTCGGTGAACGCAACTGATCTGTTTGTTGACAGTGTTAACCACCGTGTCGGTATCGGGACAGCCAGTCCTGCCACGGAACTTGAAATCGTTACAAATGACACATCACCAACTCTACGCCTATACCGCACCGGCACATTCTCCGGAACCGACCAGGTCGGATCACTTTCCTTCGGCTACGCCGGCGACTCTTTAGCAAGTGTCACTGTATTCCGTGATGGAGCGAATGACGCGGGGGCCCTCACGTTAGGCACACAGTCGACAGGTGGAGGTATTACTGAGAGACTGCGCATAGGTAGCTCAGGACTGGTAACTGCTCCCGGCGTTTACTCCAACACTGACGCCTCGGCAGCCAACGTCTACGTGGACAGCTCAGGGAACCTTAAGCGATCTACGGCTTCTGGTGGTGGTGGTAGTGGGACGGTAAACTCCAGTGTAGCTGGCCACGTCGCCGTTTACCCATCGACGGGAACTACGGTGGAAGGCCTAGCCGATCTGACTGCGATAGCCGGGTCGTTAATCATAAAAGATACTACGTCGATAGGCTCCGTTGATCTCTCTGCCATATCCGGCAACTCTGCTGCCGGTCGTGTGGCCCGTATAATGGTTAACTCTGCAAGTTCTAGCGGTTCCGGCGGGGGCGGCGACGCCTATCTAACGCTCTCGTCGGATCTCCCGTCCGGCTCGTCTACCACTAATTACGTGCTCGGCATCGACGTGACGGATGATAGCGCACTTGTTTTAGGCGCCGGGTCGGGAGTCCCCGGCAACGTAAACCTACTAAGGTTTGATAGGGCTAGCGGTCAGATGGACGTGAAGGGTACTGGGTCAGCGGGCGTGCCGCGTCTGGTTCTTGCTGGCGACACCAACACCGGCATCTGGGCACCCGCCGCCGATACGTGGGCGGTTTCCACCAACGGGACGGAGCGCCTTAGAATCAAGTCAGACGGAAAAGTCGGCATTAATCGAACACCAGCCAACTATCGCTGTGAAATCCTTGAGGCTGACGCCAACACAAACATCACGCAGTATCCGCTCGCCCTCATCGGCAGCACTACTGGCACTGCGGCTGCCGGTTTAGGGACTGGGCTGATCTTCGTTGGCAAGTCGTCTGATGGGAGCCATTACGACAACCTCTACATCGAAGCCAACCAGTCTGCCGTTGGGTCAGGGTCTCAAAGTGTTGACTTCGTAATCAAGTCACGTAAAGCCGGGTCGTTCACAACACGTTTTACGATCTTCGGGGCAACCAGCTACGTTCAAGCAATCGGTGTTTACCAGCAAACAACTGCCAGCGCAGCCAACGTCTACGTGGACAGCTCAGGCAACATCATGCGCTCCACGTCGTCGTTACGCTACAAAACGGCGATTGCCGAAGTAGCCCAAGACGAAGCAGCCAAGCTGCTCGACTTAACACCTGTGACCTACGCCTCGTTGTGCGAAGGTGACAATAAAGAAGAACGGCACTACGGGTTCATCGCCGAAGAGCTCGACCTGCTCGATCCAGTCTTGGTCAATTACAAGACCCTCGAAGACGGCACGAAGGTGGCCGATGGTGTGCAATACGAACGTGTGGTTGTTGGGCTTCTCAAGCTGGTGCAAGACCTCACCAAACGGGTGGCGGACCTCGAAGCAAAGCAGGCATAAGATGTATAACACCGCCTTCTATAACTCAGCGCAATACAACACTGGTGGCGGGCTATTCGTAGAGCTTCTCCTATCCGAGACGAGCACCATCTCGGAAGTGTTGCGGAAGATGCCGTCGCTGTCCATCTTTGCTGAATCAGTCACCGCTGCGGACACCGTTGCAAAGTCAATTCTCCTGATCTTAGACCTTGCCGAGTCCTTTGGCATCAGCGACGTAGTCATCAAGGAGATACGGATGGAGCTGGATCAGGCTGTCAACCTAGGCGACGGCGCATCAACCCAAAACCAGCGAACGTTCACTGAATCAGTAACCCCTGATGATACGCTCTTGGGCCAGGCCATCAAGACCTGCTTGGAGTTTCAGTTCTTGTTTGATACGGTCGAGTTTAGACGTGAGAAGACCCTTGGCGAAACCGTGAAGCTGAACGATTGGTTGACGGTTGGAAAAGATAGTAACCCGTGGAGTTAGGAGCCCTTTTCTATGAAACGTGCGAAAATTAAACTTCCTCAGCAGGCGTGGGGCAGCACCGTAAGCAAATACGGGCCGGACAGCTCCAAGGTCGGCGTCGATTCGTTTACCGAAGGCACCAAGAACATTGACACCTACCTCAAAGGCGATATCATCAAGCGTGAAGCGCCCATTGTCTATGGCACTCCTACCGGCCCAATTAAGGACCAGTTTGAGTCCGTCTTCTCGGACGGAACTCATCATATGCTTGTTATGGGAAGCGGAACCTTACAGTACAGTTCGGGCTCCGGCACGTTTAATAGTGTAACCTCTGGCTACTCCGCGATTGGGAATATGGAGTTTGCCGCCTACTCCGACCGCGTATATTTCGGCAACGGTATCGACGAACCCCAGGTCTACGACCGCACACAGATTTATGGTGGGGTGGGAGCCGAGGTTAAGGCCACTGGCTTTATCACCTTCGGTGTGCCCGTTGCCAACGACACTGTTATTGTCAACGGCACCACCTTCACCTATGTGGCGGCGGCTCCGGCGGCCAACGAGTTCACGAACATTGCCGAATTAGAGGCGCTAGTCGAGGCTGTCGCCGGTCTCAACTCCACTGAAAACGGCACCACTGTCTCCATCACATCCACGCTCGTGGGTGTGCTCGGCAACGCCCAAACGCTTGCCCTTGGTGGCGGAAACACTGGCACGATGGTCATTAGCGGCGCTACCCTCACTGGTGGCGTCGATCCTGTTGTTGTGCCTAAAACGAAGGCTATGGGCCTTGCGGTGCCTTCTGCTGCACCTACGACTGCCCTGGTGGTTGATTCTACGGCGAACCAGGTTCCCGCTGGCGCCCACACGTATAAAGTCACGTTTCTCTACTACGATTTTGAAGAAAGCAACGGGAGCCCTGCTTCCACCCCAGCCGTGACCACGGACGCTACTCATACGTCTGTGGCCCTTACGGCTATTCCTGTTGGCGGCTACGGCGTCACGGCTCGCAAGATCTACCGCGACGACACCGACGGCGTTTGGCGCCTGGTCGGAACTGTGGATAACAACACCGCTACGACCTTTACGGACACGGCCTCGATTGGGACGGTCGTGATCCCGGCTGACAACAACCCTCCACGCGACTTTAGCCTGATCGTTCAACACAAAGACCGCATGTGGATGGCTGGAATTGCTGGCGACCCATCTGAGCTCGACTTCTCCGAAGCCAGCCTGCCGGACATCGTTCTTTCCACCAACACCATCCTCTGTAACCCTTCCGACCCGATCACTGGGTTGGCAGTTTACAACGACCGGGTGGTTGTCTTTAATCGAAATAGCTTTGGGCAAATCTTTGGCACCACAGCCGACACGTTCCGCTACTCCGAAGTGCCCGGCTCCATCGGATGCGTGGATAATCGCACGATTCAAGTCTCCACAATCAACGGCGTGCCTACCCTGATCTGGCTCTCGGCCAAGGGGTTCTATCGGTTCAACGGATCCACGGTTGACTATATCTCGGACGATATCGAAGACCAGGTGCGCTTTAACCTTCAACAGGCAAACCAAGTCAAAGGCTCTAACTCCCAGTCTACCCAGAGCGACTTCCAGGCTGGAACGAGCTCGACTGGTATCGACACTGACATTATTCCCGGGTCCCTGACGACTCGTGGGCAGCTGCTCAATGGTGTGCCTACCAACAACCCTCTGGCCTCGCTCGATACCCAGGCTGAGTGGGAGACTTTCTCTGCCGCAGGCGCGGTCGTCACCCGTTTGCCCAGCCTACAGAATAAGCTGGCGTCGGCGATTCAAACCGACGTCAAGGCGTCTACGTGCACACTGAGCGGGTTGGAAGGGATTAACGGAAACTTTGACATCCAGACCCCCGCACACATTGGGTTCACTGGAGAGTCCCACCCATCGACCGGGATAAGCACGGATTTCAACACACAGTATGTTTTCGTAAACGGCGCTCTTCCTAGGCGGCTGGCCTACCCCGTTAATCTAGCGCGATCGGGAAACCTTACAGGCTTTTCCATCCCGCAGATAGGATTCTACAACGAACACAACCCAGTAGAGTTCACAATCAGAGTATTTTCGGATGCTTTGGGAGTCCCCGCTGCGCAATTAGCTACGACGAGTCAGTATAGCGTTGGGCCGTTCCCGTTTAACTCTATTACGTCAATCTCTGTAAGCAGTCTTTCACTCCCGATGCCTGCTGGTAAATCGTGGATTGTGTTTAATATTGACTCTAACGTCAACCAGATACTCCATATACCTACCGCCTCAGCACAGTGGTCGGGCGGCTACGATGTAAAAGGAAGTTCCAACCCGTCTGTGGGCGGTCCCTGGGGAACGTGCCTCCTGGGTAACTCGTCACCTATTGCAAATTCTGCCGCAGCGTTCACGTTTGAGGAAAACGCCGTTGCCTCCGCCGGAACATTTACGAGTCAGATCATCGATACAGGGATACTTCCACAAGCGCAGGCTGTGACTATCCAAAATGTTGGAACAAATCCTATGGCGTGGGGAGGGGTTTACGACAAGTCCGGAAGCATTTTCGTTGAACAGGCAGACTCGGATGACATGATAACTGGGCTGGTTGCTTCAACCCCGGTAGTGAATCCCACCCAGACACAAGGATACACGTTCGCGCTGACAAAGCGCTATTGGAGGATTAAAGGAACCCTACAGACAAACGACGACCGCTACCCTGCTCAGTTGCCGTGGTTCTACTTTAGGCCACCCACAGACGTTACGTGGGAAAGCCCGGCGATTGACTGCTCAGCTGACGTAACATCTTATGACACCCCGGCCGAAGTAAAAAGCGTCGCTATTGGAGGACAAGCTACCCTAACCGTCGCAACCAGTGATGACGACATCACGTATACAGCTTACGGTAGCATCGGTAGTGCCCTCGTGAAGCGGTATATCAAATTCAAATACCATCTTGTTTCGGCCACTGGATGGGACAGCGCATCATACGTGAGTTCTCTGACGTTCAGCTACAAGCTCGCCCCCGTATGGGAAAGTCGGGCCATTGACCTGGGTGCTGCGCCCGAAGGATGGGACGTTCTACAAGTCAGCTCAGACCTGAACGGTGGAACGCTTAGCTACGAAATGAAGTCAGCGGCAACGTCTGGTGGGCTCGGGGCAGCTTCTTACGTAGTTGTAACGCCCGGCTCGTTCCCAAATACTGTGCCCCTTAATCCGTGGGTCCAGTATAGAGTCTCATTTACGTCTGAGGCTGGTAAAGTGCCGGTTGTGCAGTCTTTAACTACGAACTGGTTCATCAAACTCGTGGCCTCTACCCGAGCAGCCAGCTTGTTCTACTTCCGAACCTACTATGCTTGCTTGGCCGAGTATAACAATCCGACCAACAACTTAATGTTGGTTCTCGATCCCAACGGCAACTGGCGGATTCACCGGGATCTAAATGCAGTGACGTTTGGTTTCTTCTTCCAAGACCCCTACTACGGCGACGCAGTAGACGGCAAGATTAAGAAGCTCCTGGGCGGCATCAACGAAGTCGTCAAGCTGGACGTGCGAACCAAAGCCTTCGACTTCGAGGACGTGACAAAAGCTAAGATCCTCCGCCAAGCATACCTGGTGGTTGGAAATACCGGCGCAACTTACCGGGCCTTCGTCTCTGCCGATCAGGGCCAAACCTTCACACCTCTGGTTGACGCAAAGGGCTTGACAGTCTGGCAGGTTCCAGACGACGGCGGAACGGGTATTACGTCGAAACGCCTCGTGCCTGATTGGTCTACGCCGACCGGGTTCACTGGCAAAACACTGATGTTGAAGATCACCGAAGAAACTGAGAAGCAAGCGTCGATTCAAGAGATCCACGTAGACGCATACGTCAGGGACAGAGGAGAACTGATCGATGGCTAGACTAGTTCCGAGGCCTTTGTCGCCTCCGGCGCCGGAGCTGACGGACTTCACAGTAAATATCCAGCAAAATCTGGAAGAGATTTTCCAGATTGGGCATGGGCACGACGTGAGGACCACAGCTCCGGCAGCAACAGAAGGATCAATCGGCGACGTGTTTCCGGTTTTCGACGGCACGACTTACAAACTCTACGTGAAGTTTTCAACTGGCTGGAAATCAGTCCAGTTGTCCTAGGAGAACATTATGGCTTTTGACGGAAGTGGTGCAGCGGGTGGGGCGGCAAGTGGGGCAACGGCTGGAATGGCGGCTGGGCCTTGGGGTGCCGTGGCCGGTGGCGTTGTAGGTGGATTGGCTGGTGGGCTTCTAGGTAAAAAGAAACAGAAAGGCCCAGACATGACGGCCATTAGGAACGAGATCAATAGCTCAGCAAATCGGCAGAACGAGATTGCGGCCAATCAACGGACCGGCCTGGCTCCGATGACCGCGCAATACGGCACGGACATGCGCGGCCTATCCGATGACTACCAGGCTAAAATGAAGGCAGCTGCTGGGGAGTATATTCAAGACCAAGCCACAGCGTCTGAGGGGCTAAACCGCAGCCTCAGCGACACGCTTAAGCAGAACGTGCTCAGCCAGCAACCAGAGCTCCAACGCCAACTGCGTGAAGGTCTGGCGGCCAGCGGGCAAATGCGTAACGGTGCGGCGGGTGCGGCCCAAGCTGGATTGGCCAACTCGCTCGCCCAGCAGATCGGTCAAGGCCAACGGGAAATTCAGACTATGGACCTCCAAGCCCGCCAACGTGCGCTTGAAACGGCCAACAGCATGAACGAGAATGCATTAATCGCCGCTACTGGGATGAACAAAGAAACGATTAACAAGGTCTTTGCGTCTGGTCGTCAAGATCTGATTGACGAAGCCACGGCCCTTATGGACATCGAGGCCAACCGCTCGGAAGGAATCGTGGGCGCCCTCCAAGGCCAGAACACTTATGATCTGGCCAGCCAGTCCGCTGCAAATGCCAACTCCAACCAGCTCCAATCTTCACTGACTGGGTTGATTGGCTCAGTCGCTGGGCGGTATAGTGGATCCAGCCAACCGGCTGCGTCCTCCAGCTACCAAACACGCAACCTATCCTCCAACGGCCAACTCCCTGTGTGGGATCAAAACCGTATTCGAACCAGCAACCTTAACCTGAGGTAGACCCAATGGCCTACAATATCCAACCAATCAGCTTAGAGCAAACGATTGCCGCCCTTCGTGGCGGGGGAGACCGCACGGCTAACGCGATTGACGCGGGGCAGGCAGGGGTAGCCCAAAGCCAGGCGGCTGAGCTTGAAAAGCGTAAGGCTGCTCTGGCCCAGCGTATCCAAGAAGCCGGGCTCGTTAAAGGCAGCGAGCTGGGGCTTACTAACGTCGAACCACAACGTGAGCTTACCCCGGCTGTGGCCGAGCTCTTTGTTAAGCAGAACACGCCTAAAAAGACGCAGCCGATGCTGTCACAAGAGGACTTGAAAGCTGAGATCGACGAAGCCAATGGTGTGCGCCGTCGGATGGGACTACCGCCGATGAACGGCCAGGCCATCCTCAACTCGCCAGACGCGATGACCCAGGACAAGGCCCTCAACCGTATGCGCCGCGATCTTCAACGTGAATCGCAGCTCTACGCGACGCTGACCGGCCCCGAGCGCCAAGTCCAGGCCAACGTGTCTAAAAACTTCGACCTCTACCAGGACATCAACAGCGCCTTGGATAGCGTGACGAGGCTCTACAATCCAGACTACGTAGGCCCGGTTGGAATGGGATCGTTGAGCCAGGCTGGGCAGCGAGTGGGTATCAACTCCACGCCTGAAAAAGGTGAGTTTTACGCTGGCTTGGACGCCTTCCGCAACGCTATTATGAAGGCACGGTCTGGTGGTGCCGTAACTGACGGTGAAGCAAGCCGTGTTGTTGGTGAGCTGCCTGATAAGAACACCAGCGCTGTGGACTTTGAAGCCAGGCTCGGACGTGCCATTAAGCTGTGGGGCACGATTCTTGCTGAAAAGAAACGCTTGTCCAAGGGGATGCTGAATGATGACATCCTGGCTCCCGTATCGTGGACGCCCCCGGTCAGAAACCAACCAGCTCCACAAACAAGTCAACAGTCTTCACGTTTAGAGCAGATTCGCGCAGAGAAAGCACGCAGAGCGGCCAAAGGAGGTAAATAGTATGAACCTTTCAAAATTATCTCCTCGGGAGCTCGACTTCTACGAGATGGTCAACTCGAAAGATCTCAAAGATCTTAAGCCAGAGGAGTTGGACTACCTGGAGTCGGTCGAAATGCGCGATGCTGCCGAAGCCGAAGCACCTACAATGGGCGACTACGGCAAGGCGACACTTAGCTCAATTGGGGAGACCTTCGCAATGCCGGGCCGGGTTGGCCGGGCGGCGGGAGTTGGGATTCAAACCGGCAGCATGGACAAGGCCAAAGAAGCCTTTGCCCCTGATTACCAAGCCCCGGTAGGCGAACGTGCAGGTGCTGCTGGTGGACAGGTAGCTGGCGAGATTGCCGGCCTGGCAGCGGGTGGAGCGTTCTTGAAGGCGCCTAAAGCCGCCGGTCTTGCGTATAGCCTTGGCCGTAGCACGATTGAAGGCGCGGTAATGGGCGGGTCTGACGCAGCGGCCCGGTCAGGTGGAGACGTTATTGAGACTGCCAAAGGCGCGGGAGCTGGGGCGCTGGGCGGTGTTCTCGGGTCAGCAGCCACGGAAACGATTGGTGTCCTTCTACGTGGGGCTGGTGGTGCTCTCCGTAGTGGCGCACGCGCGGGGGTGCCCGAGGGGGCCTTGGAAACGATGGCCGCTAAGGGCTCATCGGCTGAACTGCGGGCGGGAGCCGGAACAGCAGCCCAGCTGCAAAAGAAAGCGGCCAACCTGATTAAGACGGCAGAGAAGAGTCGTGGAAAGGCCACGATGGGGGTAGGAAACGCACGTAAAGCGCTAAACCTGCCAGATAAGCTGGAAACGGCTATGGACGACTTTCTCCAGCAGAACGACCAGACGGTAGCAGAGCTGTCCAACAGTGTGGCCAGCAGGCTGCAATCGAGCGCCCAGATGGCACCAGCCACTAAGCTCCAATCGTTGGACGCCCTCAAGAACGACCTCGACAAGCTCATTGCCTACAGCAAAGCCGGTCAGTTTGAAGGCGGGGCCACGAAAGCAGCCACAGTAGACACAGCAGCGTTAAAGAAGTTTCGTGCCCAGGTTCTGAGCGAAATCGAAACCATCCCGTTGCCAGGGGTTAAAGAACTACGTGAGGCTGAAAAGCATTACTCCGAAGTCGCCGACGCCTACGCAGTTCTCTACAACAACCTCAAATCACCTGGGAAAGCCCAAGAGCTGCTCAAACAAGCGGGCCAGGGCGGTCTTAAAGAAACCGGGTCACTGTACGACGTGAAGAAGGCACTTGCCACGCTAGAAGCAGGGCGTTCCTATCAAGCAGGCAAGAAGGCTGCCGCAGCCCTAGCCCTACGCGAAGTGCCCTCAGGGGTCACCGCAGGGGCCTTAGAAGCTGCCGCAGGGCCATCAGGACGGCTGGCAGGCTACAAGTTAGGCCAGGGCCTAGTAAAGACAGGCGAAGTGGTATCGAAGCAACCAGCACGTATAGTGGGAAGTTCTGTAGCCCGGCGCAGCTTGGCCGAAGTGCTGGCCGAGAAAAGGAGAAACTCCAGTGGACCTCAAAAGTAAGCTAACCGATAAAAAGATGGGCAAAGCACCAGAGCCGAAAACTGAGATGTCCTTGGACGAAGCCCTGGCGCAAATCAAAGCAAGCCACGAACAAGACGGGGCCTTTGAAGTCAGCAAGAGCACCGAGACAGAGACCGCCGAACCGGAGATGTCAGAAGAGAAGGACGAAATACCAGAGGCGCTGACGCCGAAGGGCGGAATAGCTGGGTGGTTTATTCGGCATATTAAAAACGCCGGGCCTATCCAGAAGCACAATGAAGATCTGCGGAAAACCCAAGCAGATCTCATGAAAGAGTAGTGCCATGGCCTCAGTGACCCCTAAGGCATGTCATCAACTGTGTGGCCGCCTCGAAGACAAAATGGAGAAGCTATCCATCATGGTGGCGGAAGCAATGGAAGGGATGAGGTGGTTAAAGCTCGCCGTACTTGGCATCTACTCCCTCATAGGTGCGGTTATTGCAAAAGAAGTCGTAGCTGGTATACTGCATCGGTAAACATCATATAGTCTCACCGGAGCGCTACCGTGAGACGCAGAAAGCCCCAAGCCGGAAACCCAGAACTTCTGGGAATCTGACTTGGGGCTTTTTGTTTAAGCTGGTTGGCCGCTGTCCGGCCGCTCTTGCTGGGGTGGCTGCTGGAAGAACGCATCGATGGGCTCTTTCACATCTAGGTCATAATTCATGCCAAGTCCAACTCGTGTTCCAAGCACCTTGTCGTCTTGCATGACCGGGGCCAGGGTCACGATTGCGCCGATGCTTAATAGAATAGGTCTATTCGTGTAAAGCTCTGTGAACTTCATGAATGTGCTCATAGTGACTCCTTACCAGAATTTAATTACGAAGTGCTGGGCGACGTAGAAGAGGCCGACCCAGAACGCCAGTTTAACTGCCAGCAAGGCGAGCATAATCACGACGCCTGCCGTGCCTGCCAAGTTTACTTTCATAGCAAGCCTCCTACCATCATAAGTTCGGCCACCACCTGCTCTCTCATGCACACGGCGTTCTCCGTTACGGGATCAGGAGCCCCAATCCACCAGGTCAACGGGATGACGGCATTGACCTTATCGAGGCGCTGAGACACGCTGCAGATTTCTATCTTAACGTGATCGTATTCGTTCATCTATGCCCCCTTGTTCAATCGTAATGAGTATCCGCGCTGAACACCTTGATCGTATCCATACTCCACGGCCTGTAGGGTTACTTGCTCGATATACTTATCGGCCACGGCTGCGGTGCGCCCCGCTAGAAACCCTATCCTGAACGATGCGTAGGATACAGCGGCTGCCACCGCGATAACAGCGGCCAGCTTGCCGAACGCCTTAATCAGTACCTTAATCGTTGATGCCACTTTCGCTAAGGTGCTTGGCCCACGCTTCTCTAACGTCTTCCCAAGTAGTGTCTTGAGTTTCCTCATATTTACATTTCCCCCTTAAGAACTGCGTCCAGTCTTCTATGGCCTCGTAGTACGCATACGCTTTGCGGGCCACGTCCGCCTCCACCTGCTCCTCGGGCAGCACGAACTTGAGAATAACCTCGCTCATTTTATGCCCCGCTTACGAGCTGTATCAGCAATCTTACACGCTTTTGTCACAAAGTCCTCCTGTGTTTTTGCCAGCTTCCATATATTACATGACCTGCAGCAGGGAACTACGTTTCCTACCACGTAGCCGACAGCGTTGTCAACCCTGTCTAGGCCTACTGTAGGAATAGCGTCCTCGCAGTAGAAACAAGGCTTCTGCCAATAGGCCATAAAGTCCTCGAGTGTCATAGAGAACTCTAAGCCACGCACAAAGGCATTACGCCTGTAAATGTGGAACTTCCCCTTAGGCTTCTGCTGGGATGCTCGCTGACACGCCTTTGCCCGTTCTGGATGCTTCAATCTGTATCTTCGGGCAGCGGCTTTTCCTTCCTCGTGGTTGGCATAGTAATGTAAGCGTCGCTCCCTGTTGAGCCTCTCCCGGTTCTTCGCGAAATACTCTGAACTAGCGGACATTTCGCTTAACTGCTACAGATGGCATCTGGACGTAGCTGTCTACGTCGTCGTACCGAGCCCCGATGCGCCAGTGCGTTCCGCCCTTAGTCGTGAACGCGAAGTAGTAGGCAAACCAAGGACCGTCTAGAAACTTAGACAGCTGCCACGTTCCTTTCGGCCCAATGGGCTTCATGACACCACCGTAGGGGCGCTGCGTCCCCTTTATCTTTGTCGGAGTTCCCCAATCGAACGCTGTCCAAGCTCTGGGGATAAAGCTAAACGGCCAAGGGAAGTCCTCATGTAGCCTATTCTGTAGGTGCTTCGGTAACGCTGATTTCGGCATAGTTCCTCCTAGTCTCTAACTACAGCTTCCATCTCGCTGTCCGTGTCGTCCAAGTCTGTCACGATGTCATCGGCCTCATCATACGGCCTAATTACGACCGTCCTCCCAGCCGGAGCGTAAGGTGCGCCCAGAGGTAACTCTAACTGCTTCCATGTAACGTGGCGCTTTATGTTACCATGACTGTCAACTGAAAAATACATGCCGCAATCCTCATTACTCATTTCCGCCCTCCTTTGTATGTAGCCCGTGAAAGTAACCCAGCTCGTATACCATATTGAACTTGGCGGCGTAATCCATAAGCTCACCGTAGTTCCTAGACCAGCGCCACGAATTACGGTTCGGCCCCATGAGATCGTAGCCGTCATCGTGGTCGCGCTTGACTATGTGGAACGGCTGCTGGTCAGCGTACTGCATGTATCCCATAACGTCCTCCCTATGCCCACTGGGCAATAGAGCCCAAGCGGGAGTTTACTTGCATTCTCACATATAGCACAGTGAGGGGCGACACCCAACAAGCAGTCACGTTTTACGTGAAACTCCTCAAGTATTTTTTCCCGTCTACACGTCCGACAAACCTTCGTAGATGGAACGTGGATCATAAGGCAACGAAGCGCGGCCCCAGCTTGTCCACAAGCCCAACACCAGCGATCCACGAATTAGTCTTCGACTCGCCATACTGCAGGGGCAAGGCATTTATGTCCGCCAGGAATCCGCAGTTAAGTTCCCACAGCGGAAGGCCTTTATGTGCTTTGTAATCCACGCCGCCTTTATGCGTGTGGCCACACACCACGTTCTGGCTGAAATAATCCCGGTGGAAGCCTGGACGAGTTGACCAGCCGTGAATTAAGAGCGTCCCATTTAGGTCGATTTCCGACCGGTGAGACTTCATGTCGGTAACACCTTTGAATTCCGTAAGGGCACTGATTGGCCCTTCGAGGAGTGACTCAAACTCTGGGGCATTGGCCAGCATTTTCTTCACTACTCGGGCCGAATGGTTTCCACGGCTCTGGTAGCACTTCGCCTTAGGGGCAGCCTTCTGAAACTTTTCCCACATATCCGCGAGAAGAGCCTTACCCTCAGCAAGCTCCTGTTTAGGAGTAATCAAGTCAACCGACTTAGGGAAGCGAGAGAACGAGTACATATCATATCCATCGCCGCATTGCCAGATGTGCGTAGGAGAAAAATCCTTCACCAGGGCAATAGCACTCGTCAGCTTCTTCACGTCGGTGAAAGGAGCGTGAATATCCCCAATCGCCAGCAACCGAACCTCACCACTTGTCTTGACAACCAACCGTTCTCCGTCGCTAGCCTTCATGGGTGGCCTCCTTGGCTGCTGCTTTCTTCGCATCTCGTGTAGCCTTACGAACCGTGACTTCCGCCTTCGTCTTCGCTGAGTGGCACGCGTCGCACAGGCACTGCAAGTTGCTAAGCGGGCAGAAGAGCCTGGCGATGTATGTGTTCCAGTCAGTAAACCCTGTCTTAGGGTCGATCACCGGGTCGATGTGGTCTACCTTGACCTCGTTGACCTTAAACAGTTTTTTACAGGCCGCACACTCATACTGCCCAGGACACTTGCGGGCCAGCCGTAGGGCCTCGTTCTTGACCGGATAGAACCGGCTAAGCCTCCGAAGCCCGGCGAACAGGAACGCTTGTAGAACGAACACTCTAGGCATTTGCTCCCCCTTGCGGCCTTGGGCCGTCGTGGTCCACGCCACTGAGCAGCTTCACGATTTTGATCCCTTCCTGGTGCATAGCGTCGATCAGCACAATTGCCGACTCTACGCGGATCCGGTAGATTGGCCGGTGCCAGGGAACGGAAGCAAGCTCTTTGCGAAACAGGTCGGAGATGTCGCCGAACCGCTTCACCATATTCGACAAGACAATCTTGTAATTGCAGGTGTGCATTGTTATTTAGCCTCCGCCCAGTTTTTACCTGTGTGTGCCTCGACTAGCAGGGGCACCTTAAGCCTCACCACGTTCTCCATAATGCCCTTAACTGACGCCAGTGTCAACTTGGCGCTCTCAACAGGCGTATCGACAATGAACTCGTCGTGCACCGTAGCGATCAGCTTAAGCCCACGCTCATGCAGACGAATCAGAGCCAGCTTCATAATCTCTGCTGCGCTGCCCTGAATCGTGTAGTTGACTGCCTGCCGCTCAGCACCCCAGCGCTCCATCATGTCAGACGACTTTAACCCTGCCAGAGGGATAAAGCGACCCATAAGCGTCTTCGTGCCGTTGCGAACATATGCTTGGGCCTTAACCGATGATATCCACCGCTGGATGCCCGGCAAGTTCTTCCAGTAGCTGTCCAGCAGCTCTTTTGCACGTTCCACTGTCTCGCCGGTCAGGTAGGCCAGCTTCTTCGGACCACACCCGTAGAGAAGACCGAAGTTGATCGTCTTGGCGATCTTCCTATTCTTAGCCTGCTCTTCCTCGGTCCAAAACGAGGCCCCGCCAAACATCATTGCCGCCGTCTCTGCGTGGACATCTCGTCCAGCGTGGAAGGCGTCTAGAAATGCTTTTTCACCAGAGTAGTGGGCCAGCACCCTAAGCTCGATCTGGCTATAGTCGGCCACGACAAGTAGGTTACCGGGCGAAGCGATAAACGCTTCACGAACTTTTTTACCTGTGTCGGTCCTGGCGGGTATGTTCTGCAAGTTTGGGTCGCTCGAACTTAGGCGGCCAGTTCTAATTCCGCGTGAGCCCTCACTGCCCGAGTCGTATGACACCTGATTGAACCGTGCAAACACCTTGCCTGGCGTTGGCCCACTAAGCAGAGGCCCCGTATACGTGGACGCCAGCTTTGAGAACTCCCTGTAGTCTAGGAGGGCCTTGATAGCCGGTTTGTCAACGTAGGCCTTAAGGGTTGCCACGTCTGTCTTGTCGGCTCTGATCCCTAGCTTCGTGAAAAGATCTTTTTTAACTTGCACAGGACTCGCCGGATTAAAGTCGGCTTTGCCAACGAGCTCGCGAACTGACTGTAGCGCAGTATCTCGCCGGTCGATGAACTCTTTATCGAGTTCTTGCAAGTAAGGCACGTCCAACGTCGCGCCCGTGGACTCCATCTGAAACAATGCTCGGTAGACTGGCATTTCGAGCTGCTCGTAGATTCGTCGGGCCACTGGGTCCAGGCGTCGTTTGCTAAGCTCTGCTGTTGCAGCACAGTCGGTGCCGCAGTATCGGGCGACCACTTCAACTGGCTGCTTGTCGAGCGTGACTTTCTTTTTCCCTTTACCAACGAGGTCTTTGTATTTCGTCCATTCCCACCCGAGGTGCTTTTTCGCAAGATCTTTAAGGCCATACGAACCCCCTGTCGTGTCGCGGCAATACTCGGCGATCATCGTGTCACCAGTAATGTCTGCCGAACTTATCTTACAACCCCACTGGTTGAGCCAGTGTAGGTCGGCCTTAACATTGTGGCCAATGAACCTTGACCTATTAAGGACTTCTTTGAGCTCAGGGCTTAAGGCGCTGAAATACCGAACGGTCAGGCCACCAAGCTCGATAATCGCAATGCCCACGAAGTTGGCAATGTCGCACTCGTCGGTCTCTACATCTGCGATCAGTGTCCCTATGCTCGGGAGCGGTCCGTCAATAACCAACTGATAGCCAAGCGCACTAGCCGGTCCCCAGTTTTCCACGTTGCCCCCTAGATTTTGTATCGGTCGTCCTCGCCCCGCTTAAGGTAAGCCGCTATTTTCTCTAGCAGCCCGTCGCCTCTTTCGACCTTGCCTATATACCAGTTACACTGATGACACAGAATCCCCCGAACACGGCCAGTTTTGTGGCAGTGGTCGACGTGGTGGCGGAACTTGCCGGGCGCTCGACCGCAGATAGCACATCCGCCCCCTTGCTTTTCAAGCATTTCCAAGTAAACGTCGTGTGCTATGCCATACTGCTTCCACAGGTAAACATTGCGGCGCAGCATCGGATCCTGGCGCAGCTTAGCTTTTCGCCGTTCTGTGTTGGCACGAATCCGCTCAGGGTTACGTGCAGCCCAAGCCCGCTGATTAGCTCGTTGGCGCTCTGCGTAAGCTGGGTTGGTTGCCCGTAGCCGTCTCTCATAACACGGTCGGCATAACCCTAAGTAACTCGCTGGCCTATCTTTGTGGCACGTAGCGATCATACCGGTCATCCTCCCCTAATCCCCGTAGCTGATAAGTGAGCAAGAACAGCAAGCCACATATTGCGTGTGCTGTGTGCTGCAAGCCTGTCTCAGGATCAATGTCTGTTTTCTGCTGCACCTCGGCCAAGTGACGGTAAACTGCTGACAGTAGCCGTGAGTATTTTAGACCCTTCGCCCAATTCCACGAGCCGTAGCGCTCTGCCCCAAAAGTTAAAACCTTCGCTACTTCTATAAGGGCCTCTTGTGGTAGCAGGGCCATCATTGGCTTGTCCTGGTCGTTCTTTTTGCCTTCCATAGTTCCTCCAGCCTACAATAAGAATTCCATATTAAAGGATCTCCAAGACTTCGCCCCAGCCAGCGACTTTCGTGATCGGATAACCCCCAAGGGCAGCAAGCCAGTCACTATTCCAAGGCTGCGCGAACAGCAAAGCCTGGCGCTTGGCATCGAGCGCGTCCTTGATATTGTGTAACCCGTCGTCAATCAGCACATCCCAGGGAATCGTGGTCTTCTTCTGCCCCTGGTGGAGAACGTGAACCCCACTGATGTCAACGCCCCTCAACATGAAGCTGACCCACTCCAGCGTGTCCATAACGGCGTTCTTAGGTCGCGACGTAACCAGGATAACCTCATGGCGCTTAGCAAGCAGGCGCAGGCTGTCCAACGCCCCTTTGATTATGTGGCCGTTGCGGAACAGTCCCTGCTCTACCCCGTGGCTCCAAAGCCAGTCCCACGCTTCGTTGCCAACTATATCGCGAATAGCGCTCCAGTAACGCGACGGCTCAAGCAGGCCGGGGATGGCCGGTTTCTCCATCTCCGACAGGTAGCGGCGGAGCATGTGCCTAGCCGTGGCATCCCAATCGTAGAGCACATTGTCAATATCGCAGGCAATTTTCATAGTCTAAACCCCACTGGATTCTTAACTGGCTCTTTCGGCACATCCTCTTCGGGCTCGACCGGCGTAAACTTCACACCGCCCCGTTTCGTGAACGTATACGACCCACAGAAGCTGAACTGTAGTATGTCGTCTTTCTGCAAGACGGCATCGCGCATAAGGGTGCGGATATTGCTGCAAGCGTGTTGGACGACTTTGCGAGCTAATACGTTCATAGGCCTACCCCCTAGAGCTGCTCAATGAACTTCATCTCCTCAGGCTTAAACAGCAACGTGCACGTCCCTCGTGCTCCGTGACGATTCTTGGCCACGTTCAGCATGAGCGGAACTTCCTTGGCATCGGGGTTATCCATCAACCGGTGCATAAGGATGACTGCGCTGCTTTCATTCTCTAAAACTCCGCACTCACTCAAACTAGTCAGCGTGGGCGGCTCACTCTCCGCAACCCGGTTAAGTTGGCTAAGCAGCACTCCGGCGCAATCAAACTCTCGGACCACATCGTGAAAGCCCCGGATGAACAAAGAAAGCTCGCGATATCTATTGTCGCCTGTTGAATCTCCTGTGTGTTGAACGTAGTCGAAGACAACAAGGTCGGGCTTGTGCTGCTCGCAAGCAATTTTGACTGATTCAACATTCGGCGCAGACTCATCACAGACTCGGATGTCGAGAGGAGCAAGGTCTGCATCGTGACCGCCTTGTATTGTGACGATTCTATCGACGATTTCCCCAACTGGCATCTCAGTTGAGAAGAAGAGAACTCGCTTGCCAACTCGTCCGACACTACTTGCCACGTTAAGCGCAAGAGCCGTTTTTCCAACTCCCGTGCGAGCCCCAATCGTAAGTATGTTCCCTCGTCGTAGCCCCCATAGCATCTGGTCCAATGCTCGAAATCCCAGAGGCAGTTCTGGAACTGTTTGGTTAGCGCGTTCAGCTTTTCTCCGTTTATACTCATCCATTGCCCCCTGTAGGGTGTAGACTTGAACTTGCTTTTCCTCGACCCGCCCGTTTGTCACCGTGGCCCGGCCAGAGAAGACCTTCTGGACAATACGCACGTTGTCGTCGTCGCGGTTCGCCTTACCGTAGGGCGAGTTGCGCAAAGTAGCCAAGGCCTGTTCGGCCTTGTAGCCCTTGGCCTTGAGAAACGTGGCCATAGCGAACTGTGCCTCACTCTTGCTCTTGACGCCAAGCTCTTCGGCGGTAGGCGCCACCAAAGGGGCTTGCGACACACCTTGCGACAAAATGGCGCGAAGGACGCTAGAGCCGTCTTTGAACGTGTCCTCATCATCGAGGAACCGGGCCACGCGCCAGAGGGCACGGTCGCCTTTGGTGCTCAACGTACCAGGGATCTTGACCAACCGCTCAGGCTCGTAAATGTGGTCGATCTCCATCCCAGCTACTGTGAAGCGTCGGACTATTTCGTCTTTGTAGGCTCGGCACTGCTCTCGAAAAGCCGGGAGAGACTCCGGTATAAAGAGAGGCCATGTGTGAAGGAGCTGGCAACCGTTACCGGATTCAAAGACCGACCCTCCTGGGTAGGCTCTAGAAATATCCTTACCAACTCTGACCGCTTGGGCAAGCTGATCCAAAGATGCGGCTGTCCCTTTAGGTCTGATCGGGTCCACGTCCGTAGTGAAGGCCGTAATACCGGCCAGGGTAGAAATGTCCCCATTGACTCGGGGATTGCGACCGACAAAACAATTCGCTCTTCCGTTCCACGTTTGGGCCCACTTGACAAACTCTTCTTCTCCATTGACGAGCCTCCTGTCAGCAACCTGAGCCGTAGCCATGTCCTGAGCATGAACTAGCGTTGAAAAACCTTTATGCCTGAGCGCGCGGTACGTTAGGCGGACATGAGATGGAAGAAACTCTACCGCCATAAGGCCCCCTTAGATTTTAACCTCTTTCCGTTCAAGCTCGTATCTCTTCCACCCGACCGTGTAGTTCCAGATGTCCAGACCTTCGATGGTCCACCCAAACGCTTCGAGGATGGACGCATAGAACGAGAGCTGGAAACTGTGGCGCTCCAAGTTCTTAGAGACCTCTGCGTCACTTTTGAAATCCAGCACCCGGCCTCTCATCTCGCCGGTGACCTGTAGGCCATCTATCTGACCAACTAATAGGCGCTTCACATCGCTGACCATTACCTCCGACTTAATGTCCTCGTCCTTGAGAGGAAACGTCTCCACCATGGACTTAAGGAACGGGTGCTTCATCACACCATATTCCACATCGCGATGCTTGAACCAAAGTTCCATTGCCTGGTGGATAGCCGTGCCAAAGTTCCTAGAAACTAAGCCGCGCATGTCCCAAGCCGCGCCAATCTTTTCAACCGTGCTACCCCGCTTTTTCGCTGTGAACCCCAGGATACGATCTCTGTCGAAGGGCTCCTCAAACTGCTCGGCGAACTTACTGCCGGATAGCATTCTCTTATTTTCCATCGTGCGGTATTTGTGCTCTTTCGGCCAGTAGCGCACCTGCTCACCGGTGAAGGTCGTGATGACCTGGCCGGGGTCTTCGCTAGAAACTAGTTCGGGCGCACCACGAAACGCCAAGGGCTTTTCGCTATACTTGTTGTAAAGCTCCTCGATGCGAGGAAGCTCTTGGTCGGTTCCTTCGACCTCGACGAACCCGTATGTCTGAGTTGGTATGTGCGCCATCACTCTCATTTGTAGACTCCAAGGAGAAGCAATTTTGTCTCTCTGCGCCGACGTGCTTCCAAGACTGGCAAGACCTGCTTGACGCCGTTAATAGTTGCCTTATTATATAACCTGATCTTCGCCGCCGCTTCTGTATACTGCCCCCGGTCGGCCAGAGACTTCACCGAGAGTTTGTAGGCCCCCTCGCCCACGTTGAAACTAAAGCTGACCAAGGCATCGAACCTATACTGTCCGAACCCCGCACCCGTCGGCCAGCCAACTGCATCTTCAAACCGGGCCACGTCCTGTGCCAGCCAGGCGTCAACCTGCTCGTAACTAACGGGGTCGCCCATCTTGAGCCCTAGAGACTTCATTTCCTCTTTGGAGAGGAGGTGGCCGACGCCAGCCGTCGGAAGACCGGCCTGGTCTTTGTAGACCTTCTTGACAACGCCTTCTTCACGTTTGAGAAAGTCAAGCCCCGCTTTGCTTAGCTTCATTCCCATCTTGTCCCCCCCATAATCATATCCACAATTTCTTCAACAGTGCAGTTCAACTTAGCCATTCCAGCGCACCGTTCGCGCTCGGCTTTGACCCCCTCGGCGTATGCTAGATTCAAGAGCACGCCCATATCAAGATCTTTGAAAACTTTCTGTGGAAGCGACTCGAACCCAGGCCCCTCTATAGTAGACGATCCGCTACCAGTCCACCACTTGGTTTCTTTGTACGGCCCATTACTCTTATTGTCGTCGGTCATCTCACTTTTCATCTTGTCCCCCTCTGATCGCCTTTGCGACAACCCTACCTCTGGCATGAAAATAGCCCTCCGCAATCTTCGCGCACCATTCGCGCTCGGCTTTGCGGCCATTGGCGTAGGCGGCGTTAAGCACATTGCAAAGGGCTCCGTTGTGTAGCGTGTGTCCGTGATTTCCTGTCGGCCCCTCAACGGTAAGTGGTGTCATGCCAACTGGCTGAACTACTTTATACGGTCCCTCACTCTCCATCTTGTCCCCCTTGTCGTCGGTCACTGGCTGACCTCCATCCGGCGGCTCCGGTCGGCGGCAACCGCCTGCCGAATTGAAAACGCGATAAGCTCCTCAATGTCCTCTAGAAACTGGTCCTTCATCCCGTCAGGCAGCCCGTCGAGGTATCTAGAAACAAAGTTCAGAAACGTCATATATCACCCCTCGTTTGCTAAGTGTGCACGGTTTGAGGCGAAGGAGGTTGACGCCTCCCACCGTGTCTGACTGGCATCATAACCCTGCGCCTTGGGGCCACAACTGCGAAGTGGCAAAGCGTGGCGGTTTTGATAGGTCCGCCAACCCTAGAAACTTTTCAGCGTGTGAGCCACGCCTCGATCTGTCCCGCAACCTCGAAGGCTTTCTTAACCGCATCTTCGAGTGGCATCACTTGGCACGTATCTTTGAACCACCCAGCCCCGAACGTGTTGTTGATCGACACTGAGCGGGCGATGCTCTGGTCCTTCGTAAGGCCCGGCTGGTAGTTCTCTATCCGTGGCGGAAGAGTAGCCAACGTGCTAGAAACAGATTCCCCACTTGTCGCCGGACTTCCTAATTCTTTCTTTGCAATCGCCATGGTAGCTCCCCCTTACTCGACCACGTAGACGGAGAACATATACGGGGCTTGTCGCCCAGGGGCTTTCTTGCCGCGCCCGTCGTAAACGATGCGAACTGTCTCGCCGATCTGCGCCCCGTCCAGACGGTCATCGAGGACTGTGCATCCCCAGATTTCCACTTTGTCGCCTTCGGCGATGTCAACCGGCACAAAGTCCTTCCCGATCTTCACCATTGTGGGCAGGTCTCCGTCAACCGCCGCAAACGTATAGACGTTCTTGTGGTTCTCGCCCACGTCCCGCTTGACGGCCAAGAGCTTACCGACAAACTGCCCAGGTTTCGCGTCTCGATACGAGATGATCGGTGTATTGCTCATCTCTTTGCTACCCTTCCCCACTAATTCGCGTTCAGCCATATGACTTCCTCCTAGAAACTGACCCGAAGGCCAGCGATTGGTCTAGCTCCAAGAGGAGCATAGCCTAGAAACAACCCTGTTCCCTTATACACGTTGTAGCTTACCGCCGCGTAAGGCCCTGCCCAGTCCCGGCTGATCTTGGTTACTGGAACACCTGCCACCAGGCCCCAACGTCGGTAGTAAAAGAGCTTAACATCCACAATAACCACACCACCGGAAGCCAGAGCCCCGCCAACGCCAGGGCTAAAACAAGGCCCCCAACTGCGTGATATAACGTGAACCTCTCCGTCGTTATCGACGACGATCTCAGTCTTAGCTTCGGGGGGACGGTAGTCGGTTTTGCGTTCAATACGTCCGTCGTCCAGTTTCTTGTGATGCGCGATGCGGCCCGGTCTAACCGTGAATTTCTCTTTCTCATTTGGCTTTAACCCCCTAGAAACTATTTCCACCGGCGCGGGTGGTGGCTGACAGGAGCGAATCACGTAAAGCCCCATGCCAAATATGCCTAGTATTTTAACCGCCTCTAAAAGTAAACGCTGTTTTAACATTCCGCCTTTACCCCCTTCGCCGCGACTGGCTTGGCCTCGAACGTCTTATTGACTGTCAAGCCTGCTATGACGGTTCCGTAGGCCGTAAGGACACCACTAGGAAGATCGTTACCCGTGAGTGTGGCCCAAATGCTTAGGCCAATCACAACCAGCGTGAAGAGGCCCACAATCGCACGTCCCTTGAGGTCAAAAATGTTAAAGGCCTGTACAACTTGCGATGTAAAGCTAATGACTTTCTTTCCCATAGCACCCCCTAGCCTACATAACAAGTAAATGCTTTACACGTTTGATAAGGTAACGGCTAGAAATTTCTTTATCTTTTTCTTAATCCCCGCCTTCAATTCGAACACGCGCGGTTGGCTTACCCCCATCTTTTCGGCGGCCTCACGCTCTGTCAAGCCATCCACGTAACAAAGAGAGTAGGCCAGCATCTCCCTAACCGTGAACCATTCCGGCCCACGTTCGTGGATAAGTTCCGTCGCCCTCTGTTTGAAGGCGTTGCTTTTGTAGAGGCGGCGGCCGTCCTCTTCCGTGATATCATCTAGGCGCAGTAGCTCGGGCTCAATGCCGCCGTTCTTCCGGTGAACCCAGTCCCAGTACCTATACTCCCCAGAGACTTCTTTCTGGTCCCACGCTTTGGGGAGTTTCCCCGTCGCGTTGAAGTCCCTAATATCTTTCGCCACTTGGTCCACTATGCGCCTTGCCATATATTCCCCCTTTAGTTTATCTGTTCTTCCGCTAGAAACAAGTTCCCATCGCTGTCCGTGACGGCCCAGGCTCCCTATGGTTTAGCAGACTCATACAATGCAAAAACAGCCGCTTTGTTTTTCTCCCACCAGGCCACTGCCCCTTTCGCCATTCTTTCAATCTCATTACTAGAAAACCCTGCCCATTCTTCTTTTGTGTGGCACTGGCACCCAATGCGTATGCTCTTTCCATGTACGACCGATACATGGTAACCCGCCAGATTTTGTATAACCCCCACTCCGGTCCCAGAGAGGTCAGCCCCAGAGAGGTTAGCCCCAGAGAGGTCAGCCCCAGAGATGTTAGCCCTAGAGAGGTTAGCCCCAGAGAGGTTAGCCCCAGAGAGGGTAGCCCCAGAGAGGTTAGCCCTAGAGAGGTTAGCCCTAGAGAGGTTAGCCCTAGAGAGGATAGCCCCAGAGAGGTCAGCCCCAGAGAGGTCAGCCCTAGAGAGGTCAGCCCCAGAGAGGTTAGCCCTAGAGAGGTTAGCCCCAGAGAGGTCAGCCCTAGAGAGGTCAGCCATTACCCCGCCATCTTTGTTATCGACCCATAACTTGTGGGTGCCCAGAATTTTATTTAGGTCTTCCCGTTTCATATAGCCCCCTAGTCCATTTTTACCGCTAGAAACACGTTTCCTGTATTATCTACCACGGACCACTCTTTGCTGGCCCAATTATATTTTGGCTTAAATACGTCCCCGCCGTAACGCCTGGCGGAGTCCATAATGGTGGCCAACCCATTAGTATGCGTAACCCCCACAATTACATCCTCCCCTTTATAGTCTATCCGGCGAATATGGTATATACTCATCGTGTCCCCCACTTGACGGCCAGCCATACAATGAAGAAACAGAGCACACCGAAGACGGCTAGAAACAGCAACACTTTATTTACGCCCATTTTTATCCTCCCTTAACATGCGGTCCCGCCATTCGAAGTAATCCTTGAGGGAAGTCCAAACCCCTCGCCCCCGGCCCCTAGAAATAAACCCCCGCGCTCCCTTGGGCGGTTTACGCCTAGTGGCCCGCATTGGCTTTCGCCCTAGCTTCCCAAACAATTTCCCGCGCTTCATCGACCCCATCTATAACCGCTTGTATGGCCTCTCCCGAGGTCATAGTGCGACGAATCAGGATCTCCCCTACCAGTGCCCTTACCGCCACTTTCAACGTCCAATAGCTTAGGTCTTTCATGTCCGCGTCATTGCTTGTCATTTTATTCCCCCTATGTTAAAATTTAGCTACTTTTGTGATTATCCAGTATCCAATCAACTGCCCTAGAAAGAATCCAAACACAACCATCAGTATTACCACAAGATTAGACATGGTTTTATTCCCCCTTGGTAGTTCGTCGGTCATCAATCACGTCAATGTTTGCAAAACAAAGTAGCTCGGATGCTTCTATACCCAAAGTTACGCTATAAAACGTTGGGCTAGAAACATTTTTCATAAACCGTGCTACGCCGTCAACCTCCAAAGTTACCCATTCGTCTCTGATTTTAAGTTTTACCATGTTATTCCCCCTTGGCCGTATACAAAACCTTCGGATCTTCCGCCCCTTCACTCTCAACGTAGGCCAGAAGATAGCCGCTCTTTTTAAAGTCTATAGCGTAGGCACGCGCCGCATCGAATGACCTGAGTATGACCCGCTCAACCTTTCCGTTTGCTTTCAAACCGCACGCCGCGAATTGTGGCATATGATCCCCCTAGAAACTTAGTTTAGAGTTAATCAGACACCGGGCACAACAATCGTCCGGCTCCTCTTCCTTTGTCAACCGCACACCACAAAGGCACCGTGGGCACACACATTCGATGGAAAGGCACCACTTGCAAGGCTCGCCCCCCTCATCGTGCGGGTCTAAGCATTGCCCGCCACAATAGACGCACGCGCTCATGGTTAATTCCTCCCCGTTTGTGTGTAGAAGTATTCCAGCGTTGTTTTAACGTGGTCTAGCTTGAAAACGTCAACCGCCGGGACCACAAGAAAGCCTTGTTTCCACTCCGACGGCGGTGCCTGTTTAGGGTCCGCCTTTGCTAGGTTTTGTTGGTGGACCTGGATAACATTGCCGTGAACGCGGACCGTTTTCTTAGGCGGTGTCTCTTTTATCACAGTTGTATCATGGTGGTATAGCTTACTGTGTTGTGAGGCTCTAAATTCCGCGTCTTTCTTAGATTCTAGCGGTTCTATTGAGTAGCACCCGCGCACACATACCGCCCGGTAGTTTGGTTTCATATCATATCTCCTTTTTCGGTAAACTCATACTCATTAGCTGCTAGGCTTTCCCGCGCTCCCTCTCCGCAGGCTTGATATTCGTAGTCTTCCGCCACTTCCTTAGAGAGGGAGTAAAAACCATCCTCCATAATTTCTTTTAGTGTCTTCTCCCCCGCCGTGCCTTTAACAAATTTTCTAATTGGGTCAAGTAGTGCTTCGTCAAAACCCATTCCCGTCAAGGGACAGGCTACGAAAAGAGTTTCCCCCCCCCCCACGTAGTCTTTGACCCATCCCCGCAAGGCGTCGCCTTTTAATTCCTCCACGTCATAGGGAACATCCAGGCGAACATCCGAACGGCTCCCCGAGTAGCCAATCTCCCAGTCTTTGCATTTAACCCCAAACAGGTCGAAAAACGCCACTAAGGAATCCCGCAATTCGCCATCCCATGAGTATTCGTAATGTTCCGCCCATTTCTGAACGGCTTTTTCTTTCGCTTCCTCACTTAACTCCGCAAACTTATATACTTTTGTTTCAAGTATGCACATATATCCCCTTAGATTATGGCCAACTGTTCAGCGTCCGCCCAATCATCGAATCCACATCGATAGGCGATGGGGTCAACCCGCTTTAATGCTTCTGCCTGGCCATATTGCAAACCGCCGATTATCACATCTCCAAACTCGTTTAGGTACGCGTCGTACCGTTCCAGCGCGTCACGTTCTTCAATCAGAGTGTAACCATATTCGTCCACGTCCCCCGCCTCTAGCTCTTTCGTCTCTTCGCTCATCGTGTCCCCCTTTTTGCCTGCTCCTCCACGTAGTTAATAATCGCCTGAATTGTATGTTGTGTTGACGGGTAGTCATTGCCGTCAAAGTGCTGTCCGTCGACCTCAACGAATAAGACCTCCCCCTGGTGAAGTATTGCCGTATCTACTTTCATCGTGTCCCCCTTTGATTCTCTCCTACACTTTCAGTATAACATGGATTCTATTTCTTGTCAAGGATTATTTTCTCCGACGGTAAACTAAACCCCGTGCCCGCACCCTACTTGACCGCACCCATTACAAAACTCATCGGCGGAAAGTTCCTTAACGTCGGCGGGATCCACGGAAAAGTGGCGGTCATCGCCGACCATTACGGCCACTAGGTTCCCCGTCCTCTCCTGGTATCCGCTCCATTCCGTATCTTCATTGTTGGCCATCTCCCATCCGAGGATAGACCACGCTATATCACGTTTCCCTACTTGGTACGCATCCGCCTGATACTCTTCCGCCTTTTCGTAGTCAAGTTTCATAAAACCTCCTTAAGCCTTCACGTCTAAAGTCTTCCCGAGGTATTCCACACTTTCCCCGTCAATCACCATCAACCCATCCCAAGAGTAAAACATTATAAAAACTCCCGGTATAATTCCGCCCAACCCTTCCGTTCGGCACGTTCTTTGTCTAGATCATATTGTGCAATGGCGTAATCAAGGAAGTCTCCATACTGCTCATAGTCCATGTGGCTGACGGCCCACTTCCTGAGATGTTCCAACGTGTAGGGGTCCATGTTATCGTGTGTAATACCGCGTTCCGTCTTTGCAAACTACTACCGGGAGGTCGTGATTCTTTAAGAGTGTTGCCGGGGAAAAGGTATCGTTCTTCACCCACTCCAAAAGATCCGCCCCCGCATTGTTGGCCAGCCGTCCGACAATCTCCACCTTACACCTCGGATCTACTCTAACGATCTGGAATTTCATAGACGCCTCCCTTTAATTGTTTTGAAACTTACCACGTCCGACCCAGGCATTTTCCACGGCTCGAACTACGTCGTGTTTCATTTTGTCGGACATCTTGTCGAACGTCATCACGGCTTCGATGATATTGCTTAGATCGTCGATGGTGAATCTTTTCATATCCATTTTGTTCCCCCTTTGATTCTCTTTCCTACTTTCAGTATAGCACACATCCCCATTTTTGTCAAGGGGGGGGGTGTTTTAATTTATTTTCCCGACGGTAAAGGCATACACCGCCACGGATTCGCCCACGCTATTGACAATTTCCACAATTCTATCCGAGTCATTTGTAAAGTCTTCGCTTGCTATCCCGATAAAGGCCGCGCTCACAGCATCGCCCTCTAAGTTTTCGGAGACAAACACCGTTGTCCCCTCTTCAATCATTTCGCGGTCGATTTCGTTTTGCATAAGGTCGATTGACATGTCATCCCTCCATCGCAATCAGAGTAACCAGCCCGACCACTACCACCACGAACATTGCCCACGTCACAACTAAGACTTGCGCTTCAGTTATCGTTAACATTTTGTTTTCTCCCTTTTCGTTTTAGCTTCTTACCACCAGTCTAGCACAGGTTCGGATTCTTTGCAAGGCTTTTCTTTTCTCCCCTCGGTTTGGATTATCGGCCCAACTTTGGAAACCTTGAGCCCGGCCCCAACCTTTCTTTTCCCTTGCCCCCACTCCTGCGTCACGATGGCCAAAGATGGGGAAAACCCCACAACGCACCGCTAGGCCATCTTACCCCTAGGCACCAGGTGAACGGCCCGCAGATCGCTTCTTTGGGCCCTTCACGTTGAAGCCTAACACCTACACGCTTGCAAGCCTACAAGCCTACTGGTTAATCCCTAATTAAAAAATTAAAGAAGCCTACAAGCCTACTGGTTAACCTCCTAGCTTCTAGAAGCCTACAAGCTAATCCCTTAATCCCTAATTAAAGAAGCCTACAAGGTAAGAAGCCTACAAGCCTACTGGTTAATCCCTAATTAAAGAAGGTAACACCTTAACTAGTTAACCTCCTACCTTCCTACCTTGTAGGCTTGTATACCGTTATACCTCTTACCCTCTTGGTACCTACACTCTTAACCGTTATACGTGCTACATGCAGAAACTGTACAGTTTAACTATTAGTTATAGCTTATACTGTTATATAGCAAGAATCATGCCAAGCTATTGTGTTTGTTTTTTCGCGTGGCCGTTACCTTTCTTTGCGTTGGCCCCTTATCAAAGGGAAAACTTGTTGCCTTATTATGAAGGGCTACACGCTAGGCACTTGCCTTCTTGTCCATTTGGACACCAGAGGCGGGAAAGTGGACACCACTGGTTCGAAAGTGGACACACCCACCCACCACAAGCCAACCGAATTCGCAAGCCAGCCCATTGGGCACCCACCTGTAACGAAAACGCCTGATTAGCAATGCGAAAGGGGTGGGGGTAGGGGC